>CANQDM010000001.1 GCA_947591505.1 uncultured Bacilli bacterium
TGCCGGGTTGTGGGCTCTTTTATTATATCAAAAAACCACACCCTTTTGTGGTGCGGTTCAAATTTCAATTTAGGAAATAATTTAAGAGGTCATCTTAAATTATTTTTTTAATGTTTAGCAAATAATGAACTTTTATTATCTTCTTCTTCATATTCCATACTTTCAAAATAACGAGCTGCTTCTAATTGCATTTGTTGATGTTCTTTGACTAAAGTTTCTTTTTCATGCATAGCATCAAGCAACAGTTTTGAACGATCAAATCTTTCGGACATGAAATTTCGAATTATTTCAACATTTACATCTTTTAAATCTATACAATTACTTTCTAAGCACTCGGCCATATATATTAAAAATGCAACTGTATCATTATCTAATTCACTGTTTTGTGCCTTGCTATATAATTTTAAAATTATTTCTCTAATAGATGCACAAACTTTATCAATATTATTAAGCAATAAATCAGTTTCCTTAGCTTTTTCATTATGAATAATTTTACCTATTTTATTCATTATTTTTTTGCTCCTTCAGATATATCTTATCACAAATTACTTATAAGTAAATACTATTTTACATTAAATTAACAAGTGATTTGATTGGCATTTTATAGCTTATCAATTATATTTTTAAACATTTCTTCATTCCAAATAGTAATTCCTAATTCTTTTGCTTTATCATACTTACTACCAGGATTTTCACCAACTATTACAACATCAGTTTTTTTACTAACACTTTCAGAAAATGTACCACTATACTCTTCAATTAATGCTTTGATTTCATCTCTACTCATAAAAGAGATAGCTCCTGTCATAACAAATTTTTTACCAGTAATAAATTCATTGGTTTTTTTCTTAACACCTAAATAATTCATGTTAATATCAAGCATTTTTAACTCATAAATTAAATTTTGATTATTTCTAAAATAATTATAAATATTTTCCGCTAGAATATCACCAATATCTTTAATAGATAATAATTCTTCTACTGATGCATGCATTAAGTTGTCAATATTGCCAAAGTATTCTGCTAAAAGTTTAGCAGTCTTACTACCAATACCTGGAATACCTAAACCAAACAATAATTTTTCTAAACTATTATGTTTACTATTTTCTAACGCTGTAAGCATATTATCAAAACTCTTACGACCAAAGCCTTCTAAAACTAAGATATCATCTTCATGTTCCTTTAAATGATAAAAATCAGTTATCTTAGTTAAGAATCCTTCATTAAAGAAATCTTCAATTATTTCATCACCTAAACCATCAATGTTCATCGCATCACGAGATGCAAAATGAATTAAGGCTTCAATTCCTCTTGCTGGGCAATTTTGATTTGGACAATAATGATCAACTTGTCCTTCTTTCTTTATTAGCTTAGTACCACATATCGGGCATTCACTAATCATTTGAAATGGTTTTTCTACTCCTGTTCGTCTTTCTTTTTTCGTGCCAGTTACCTCTGGTATTACATCTCCTGCTTTATGAATACTTACAACGTCCCCAATCATAAGACCTAGGCTATTGACAAAGTCTTCATTATGAAGTGTTGCTCTTGCGACCGTAGAACCTGCTACTAAAACGGGCTCTAAGACAGCATTAGGAGTAATTTTACCAGTTCTACCTACCGTAAAAATAATATCGGTAAGTTTAGTTAGTACTTCACTCGCAATAAATTTATAAGCTGTAGCCCATTTAGGATATTTAGCGGTAAATCCTAATTCTTGTTGCTCATGAATATCATTTACTTTAATAACTATCCCATCTATTTCATAAGGAATGCTATCTCTTTTTTCAGTATATTCATTGATAAAATCTATTACTTCATCAATATTTTTAACAAGTCTATTATTAGAATTTACTTTAAACCCTAAATCTTTCATAAATGAAAGCGCATCCATATGTTTATCTATGCCATAATCAAGTGGATTAGGTAAGTGATAAATCCAATTGTTTAAATTTCTTTTCGCAGCAATTTTACTATCTAATTGTCTAACACTACCAGCCGCAGCATTTCTAACATTTTGTAAAAGAGGTAATCCTTCTAACTCCCTTTCTCTATTAAGTTTCGTAAGAGTTTCTTTATCCATATAGATTTCGCCTCTTACTTCAATATCAATGTCTCTATTTATTTTTAAAGGTATAGCTTTGATAGTTTTAACATTGTGCGTAATATCTTCTCCAACAACTCCATCCCCACGAGTTGCTCCACTTTTCAAAATACCATGCTCATAAATTAAAGAGACACTTAAACCATCTATTTTAAGTTCACAAACATATTCGGGATTAATACCAGCTTTTCTAATTCTGGCATCAAAATCTCTTACTTCATCTTCATTAAAGACATTGCCTAAACTAAGCATTGGTATTTTATGAGTGATTTTATTAAACTTATCAATTACTTCGCCCCCAACTCTTTTGCTTGGACTATCTACTTGGGCATATTCCGGATATTTTTCTTCTAAATTTATAAGTTCTCGTAAATATTTATCATATTCTTGATCTGTTATAGTGGGATTATCTAATACAAAATAATTGTAATTAGCATCATTTAGTAATTTAACTAATTCTTCTATTCTAAGCTTTGCATCCATAATTTAACTCCATAAATTATTATTATAAGTACCATTATTTATTTCATTTAAAATACCTTGTTTTAAATCATCTAAATCTTCTTTATAAGTCATACCATAATGTTTACTAGAAGTTTCTACTACTTTTATTTTGGTATTATTTTCATTTGCACTTGCAAAGACTACATCAGGAAGTAAATATTCACAAGTCATTAAATCCTTTTGACTCATAAAAAATTCTTTAATGTGCCTATTTAAATAATTAAATATTTCTGGTGTTAAACAAAATAAATTCATAGATACTGGTTGATTATCTGGAATAGAAAATTTTTCTTCTCCAGATAATGGTGTTGCAGTAATTATACCATTTATTTTCTCTATTGAACTTTCTACAATATTTGTAATATAACCATCACTAGCAAAAACAACACCGCGTTTAACTGCACCATTTACAGTTAAAGTATTGCCTACTTCATAAGCAACATTAGCATATTCGTTAATTTTTGAATTACGTAAAAATTCTGCTGCTTTAATATAGGCATCTCTGCCATATAAATCATCGGCATTAATAACGGCAAATTTCTCTTTAATAACATCTCTTGCAGCATAAATTGCTTGCGCTGTTCCAAGTGGTTTTACTCTTTCCTCTGGTATATTTATTCCTTCTGGTAAATCAGTATTTTTTTGGAATACATATTCTACCTTAATTTTATCTTCAATGCGGGCTCCAATAGTTGATTTAAATATTTCATAGTTTTCTTCTTTTATCACAAATACTACTTTGTTAAAGCCTGCTACTAGAGCATCTTTAATACTATAGTCAATTATAAATTCACCATTTGGTCCAACTGGTTCTATTTGTTTAAGCCCTCCAAATCTGCTACCCATTCCCGCAGCTAGTACTAATAAAGTTAAATCTTCTTTCATAATTATTTTCCTTTCTTTAATCCTTTATAATTTTTGAAAAATTTTCTAATCCCATATCTTTTATCAAAAGCAACAGTGACAAAACGATCATCTACACCAACAACAACACCTTTACCAAAAGTTAAGTGCGTAACAACATCACCACTTTTATATTCACTGTCTTCTTCATTATACAACAAATCTTTATTAATTTTTTTGTTTTCTAATACATTTGATTCAATATACTCAGGAGCAATTTCCGCAATAAATCTTGATGGCGGATTTGTCATATCTTTACCATAAAGCATGCGCATTTTGGCATTAGTTATATATAATCTTTCTTTAGCCCTTGTAATTCCAACATAACATAAACGTCTTTCTTCTTCAATGCCATTTTCTTCCATAATAGAATTAATATGGGGCATGATTCCTTCTTCCATTCCTACCATAAAAACCACTTTAAATTCTAGCCCTTTAGCAGAGTGGAAAGTCATTAAGGTAATGGCATCATCATCTTCTTTATGTTCGGAAATATCGGCAATTAAACTAATTTCATCTAGAAAATCACTAAGATTAACACTACCTGTAACATTTTGATAATTTTCGGTGATACTTCTAAATTCCATTAAGTTTTCAAGTCTTAAATCACCTTCTAGAGTATGTTCTTTCGTAATATCCGCTTTCATTCCCGATTTATCTAAAACATCATCGATTAGTTCAGTTAAAGATAATTCTTCGGCATCTTTAGTTAAAGCTTCAATAATATTTTTAAATTCTAATTCTTTACCACTAGTAATTGCATCATACATTGAGGTACCATCTTCATTTGCTTTATTTTCCAAATTTTCAATTGATTTAGTGCCAATGCCTCTTTTTGGCTCATTAATAACTCTTTTTAAAGAGATATCATCATCATGATTTTCAATTAATTTTAAATAACTAATTAAATCTTTAATTTCTTTTCTTTTATAGAAGTAAAAACTACCAACTACTTTATAAGGCCAATTATTTTTAATCATCGCTTCTTCATAAACTCTTGATTGGGCATTAGTTCGGTAAAATATGGCTATATCGCACTTATGATAACCCATATCGAGTAAATTTCTAATTTCACTCATAACGACATTTACTTCTTGGGCTCCATCATTACTTCTTAAATATTTAACTTTGACACCTTCACCTAAATCACTATATAAATTAACATCTTTTCTTTCAATATTATTTTTAATAACGGAATTAGCGGCATTTAAAATAGTTGTCGTACTTCGATAATTTTGATTTAAAACAATAACTTCAGCATCAGTATAATCTCTTTCAAAATTAACAATATTTTTATAATTAGCTTGTCTAAAACCATAGATAGCTTGATTTTGATCCCCAACAACAAAAATATTACGATACTTTTCACTTAAAAGTTTAATTAAACGATATTGGACTTCATTTGTATCTTGATATTCATCTACTAAAATATATTGATACTTATCTTGATATTTGTCTAAAATATCTGGATTACTTAAAAATAGTTCTACTGGCAATTTAAGTAAATCATCAAAATCAACGACATTATTCTTTTTTCTTACTTTTTCATAGGCAAAATAAATCTCGGCGGCTTTCTTTTCAATATCACTTAAAAAATATCTTGTAATCTCCGCATCACTTAACATTTCATTTTTAATAAAACTAATTCTATTTCTAATATAAGCTGGTGATATTTCTTTAATATCTATGCCTTTATCTTTCATAATTTTCTTTATGATACTTAAAACATCTTCAGAATCTAGAATAGTAAAATTTTTAGTTAATCCTAAAATATCATAATTTTCTTTAATTACTCTTAAACCAAAAGAATGAAAAGTACCCACAAAGGCATAATTATCACTAACGAGTTTATTAATTCTATCTTTCATTTCTTTGGCGGCTTTATTAGTAAAGGTAATGGCTAAAATATGACCACTATAAATACCTTGATCTATTAAATAAGCAATTCTTGTCGTAAGTACTTTTGTCTTACCTGAACCAGCTCCGGCCACAACAAGACATGGTCCTTCCATATGTTTAACTGCTTCTTTTTGTTCTTTATTTAAACTGTCTAAATAACCCATAATTCCCCTACCTCTACTTATTGTTTATCTCTTAAATATATTATATCATTATAATTATTTTAAGTCATTAAAAAAACAAGCCATTTGACTTATTTTACTAAATATTAAAAACTGGCAGTGCTTATATGACTGAATTAAAAATAATTCTTCTATTCAATTATAAATAAATCATATAAGACTTATATGCCAGTGTTTTTAATCTTCTCTTTCTAAAAATATTTTTTTGGTAAATCCACCACGTTTTTCTCTTTTTCTTACTCTTATTTTATCAAATTCTTCTAGTGTTGTATCTTTACATAAAACAATACTTTGTAAAACTTCTTCAATATCAGCAAGTTCTAAAATATCGCCACTTTCTAAATATTCATTTACCTCTTCTAATAATTTTTTATTTAACTCTCTTAAATATTCTTCGCGATCTAATATTCTTGTAACAGGTTTAGCCCCGTTTTCAACCATTATTTCCGGAATATTATCTCGTACTAATTTATTGTATACTTTCATTACTTTTCTCCCTTTTAAGTTTTTTAATAGTTTTATCAATTTCTCTATCATAAGAAACAACCATATCTTTCGTTTCTTCTAATGATGCTTTTTCAAATAAACTACATAATTCCATTTCGGAAGCATATTCTTGATTTATTCTATCTAAATTTTTTACTAAATAGTCAATATCTAAATAACGAGTCATGCTGTGATATAACTCTTTATTTTTAACTTCAGCATCTTCTTTAGCTTCTTCATATGTATCAAATAAATCAGTTACTATATTTATGGGATATGGCTCTGATATAGCATTATATTGAGGAGTTATTCTATCTTCAACCTGAGCACTATTTCTTGTATTTAAAGAAACTTTAAATGTTTTATAATCTTTATGCGGAAATACTACTTTATGTGATACTTTACTAGTGCCATCAGATAAATATTTTACTTTTGATTCTATAACAAAACATTTTGATGCGATAAATCCCTTAGTTATATCTTCCCATCCTTGGGAATATCCACCAACCTCTTTTAATTCTAATACGGCATATTTTACCGGATAATTTAATTCTTTATTCATACTTCTCTCCAATTAATCTACATATATTAAATATATTACTTAAACATTTTTATTGCAATTCTTTTCTTAATTTTATAGATAAATTTTTTATACTTTTTCTATTTTTTTAAACCAGTGGATACTTCAAAAATTTTAATTTCAATGGGTTTATCATCTATAATTATTAATTTACCATTTAATAAATATATACTTCCAGATATAGAATTAAATTTTTTTACATAAACGTTATTATTACAACTTTCCAATTTATTAGCCAATTGAATATAATCTAACTTGTTTCCATCTTTTTCATACTCACAAGCATTTCCGGGGAACAAATATACTTCACCATCATATAATATACTTAACTCTTCTAATAATGCTAATATATTATCGGTACCATTTTTTGGTGATATATGCATTAAGAATTTATAATTACCATTAAAAATAACTAATCCACAACATGATCCAATTCCAAAAGTAAAAACATTATCTTCACTAAATGTTAAAGAATAATAATCCATAGGAACGAAGATTCCGACTTCTTTTAAATACGTTTCATCTAAACATTCTAATGATTTTTCTTCTAATTGAACTTTGGTTTTTGCAATTCCAAATTGATAGGCAATATCAATTGTTTCTCCATTAAATTTGTGTTCATTTTTTAATGTATTATCTAAATTAAATTTTTTAAAATCAAAATTATACTTATCCATTGTTTTTCCTTTCTATATTATTATATAAACTATTTTTAAATTTAAAATAAATGATAAAATAATTAATTTTCCATATTTATTAAATAATTTTTTTATAAATTTTTTATTATTGATTCTAATTGTTTAAAAGATTTATTAATATACTTTCTGTTTATTCCTATTATTGGTATATTAAAATCTTCAATTTTTTTATATAATTTTTCTATAAATAAGCCTTTTCTATTTTCATTACCATGATTTGTATATATATAATTAACACAACATGATGGTGATTGTTCTATTCCTAAAATGGCAATAACTTTATAATTTGAAGCAATTATATTTTTTATTTCGTCGGCAACCCAAGTTGCTAATTTTTCACAATGCTCATTAAATTCCTTATTATTATACTTTGCTAATCCCATAGGTTTTCTAATTAAATTATTATTAAAACTACTTTCAGTACAAGGCATTTGGATAATATTAATATTATTGTCTAATAATAACTCTACAATAGGTTTAATTGAACTTTGCCATTCATATTTTACTAAACCCTGAGCTTGGTATGCTTGTGATAATAAACAAAATGGCACAAAAACAAAATACTTGCTTCTATTATCTTGTATCATATATAGTCATCACCAAATTTAACATTTTTATATCTTTCAATTAAATTATTAATCTTAGGATAAAGAAATTTTTTATAAACATTAATAGTTGCATTTAATATTTCTCTATCATTAGTATATAATGGCATACCTATTAAACATTGGGCCTCACTTACTTTTGGAATAATACCACGAACTAGAAATTCATTTTTTTCTTCATAATCATTTTCTAAATTTTTAACAGGTAATAATAAATCTATGTCATATTCTTTAAATAATTCTTTAAATAAATTTAACATATCATCTTGTTCAATAGCAAATAATTGACTATTTCTAGCCCCATCTGCCACATATGATATATTTAATTGCTTACATAAAATAATCGTTGTTACATACATTGATAATCTACAAGCAAGACAATTAAATTGGGAAAATGATATTTTACCATATTCCTTTAATATTTCATCAACTTTTAAATTATAAAAATCTTTGATAAATGATCTAAATATAGCATCGATTTTTTTAACGCCAAGATATTTTACTTTGTCCTCACCATATTTTTTCATTAATCTTTTATAGCCATTTGTAGCATTTTTACTTCCTAATTCCAATGAATTATCATAATGCACTAATACAGTTTCAAAGCCTTGTTCAATTAGTAAAACTGTACTAAGCATAGAATCTTTTCCACCCGAAAATAACACTAAAACTTTTTTCAAAAATCCCACCTCAAACTAATTGCAATTATTGTTTGACAATATAAAAATCTATTTTTTAAATTAACAAATATATCAATAATCTATAAAAATTTTAACATATTTTTTTATATAATAAAACTCGAACTTATTAAATAATTGAAGAATTCGAGTTATTATAATATAAAAATTATAATGAAAAACGTATAAACAACTTTTAGATTTTATATAGCACAATAGTTTTTTCTTTTCCATAAGTATCATAATCTGTTATAGATTTGTTATTTACATATTCTTCAAAAGAAATCTTATTAAAGTTTTTTATTTCATTTATAAAATCTTTTTCATGTAAAAAGTTACTAAAACCATCACTGTATACTAGTACTAAGTCGCCTTTTTCTACTTTTTTCTTTCCACTTTTTATAAAGTTTAATGCTTCACTCTCTCCAGTTATTGCTCCATACGAAACACATTTCCCATCTTGAATATTATTTAATTTATTTCTAAAATCTCTACGTACAATTATTCTGGCTTCAGGTAGATTCCAAGGAATTCCAATTTTATTTATATATGGATCACTATATAATAATTTATCATCTTTTGTTTGAAATTTAATATTTCCTTCTGAATCATAAATAATAATCCCACAATCACAAATATATGCATAATATAAAATATCATTTTCAATTTTTATGCAAGATGCAACCGCTCCATATAAATCATTTTGTAAATAATCGCAAAATTTAATATTTTTTTCATTTATTTTTTTGATATTATTGTTACAAATTTCCAATCTTTCTTTCAATGTTCCCGCAGATTTATAAAAAGTATTACAAATTTCTTTTGCAACAATTTCAGCTCCGCTAGGTCTAGGATATTTTTCTAACATTTCTTCAAAACTACAAGTAGCCAAATCAAAAACACCAATAGGATCTCTAGTAATTCCATCTGCTACAATAGCCTCTTTATCATCTGCATAAAATTGATCTTCTATCGGAAAATTGCAGTTCATTGTTTTAGTATTTTCAAATGTATTTGCATATAATAACATTGTAATTTCTCCTTAATAATTATGAACTTAACAATATAAAAGTCACTTAAAATCAAAGAAATATCTTTGTACTATCATAATACTCCTTATTAGTAATATTAATTATTATAATAGTATTAATTGTATAGACCTGTACTAGACTAAATTTTTGAAAATAGTACCTAAATAACCAAAATTAGGCATTTCTTTTTTTATTCTAAACAAATTTCTTTGATAAATAAATCATAATATAAAAACGCACTTTTATCAAGAGCGTTCTTTTTTACCTGGAATTCCAAGTTTAATAACTATCTGGTGTTCTTGGAGGGAATCGAACCCTCGGCCTTACGCGTCGGAGGCGTACGCTCTATCCTGCTGAGCTACAAGAACACCTATATTATATCACAAAATTATGCTTTAAAATCATTAATTCTATCTAATTCTTGTTGTTGTAAATTAACAAATATTTTAGTTAATTTTTCTACATCATTATTTTCTAATGCTTCCATATATTGTTTTCTAATTGCTACCGGAATAACTATTGGACATATATTTTTTTGCAATAACAAATAATTTATTAATAATCTGCCAGTTCTACCATTACCATCTGGAAATGGATGAATATTTTCATAATTCATATGCATTTTAGCTATATCTTCCATCTTAATATCTTTAGTAATTAAATCATTATAATTATTTATAAAGTTATTCATTTTTTCTTCTAATTCATCAGGTAATGGAAATTTCTTTTCAGATCCAACTATTCTAATTGGTCCTAGTCTATAACCACCAACATACATGATATTATTATTAATAGTTTGATTTATTTCAAGTAATAATTCTTTAGATAATTTTTCTCTTTTTTCTATTTTGTCTAATAAAATATTTAATATTTCTTTATGATTTATTGCCTCATATATTTCTCTTGGACTAACATTTTCAATATTACAATAATTACTTTCAAATAATAAAGCAAATGTTTCATTTATACTTAAAGTACTACCTTCAATAGCATTACTATGATATGTACTTCTTGTAATAAAATCTTTAAAACAATTTTGATTATTTTTAATAGTAATTAAATAATTCATAATCCCCCTCTTTTCTCTTTAATTATAACAAACTTAATCACTTATTACTTCATTTACTTTTATATCATAAATATCATTAAAATTATCATTTATTAAACATTCTTGATAACATAAACCAATTGCATATATTTTATGGTTACTAAAGAATCTATCATAGTAACCTTTACCATAACCTATCCGGTATCCTTCTTTATTAAAACATATTCCTGGAGTTATACATACAGAATTTTTAAAATTATTTACTTTTTTCTTAGTAGTAGGTTCTAAAACATTAAAGTATCCTTCTTTTAAATCATCTAAACTATTTATATAATAAAAATCAATTAAATTATTATTTACTTTTGGTACTGCTACTTTTTTAGATTTTAAAAAATAATTAATTAAATTAATAGTATCTACTTCACTATCTTTAGAAACATATATTAAAATAGTATCACTATTCTTTACAAAAGAATTATTTATTACTTTTTCATAAATAATTTTATTTTTTTTGCACTTTTTATTAATGTTATTTCTTACTAATAAATATTTTTTTCTTAATTCATTTTTCATATCAAATTATACCAAAAAATAAGCAATAAATTGCTTATTAAAATAATTTAATTATATCATTTATGGTTACAACAATTATTAAAAGCATAATTAGAATAAAACCAATCGTATGACACCAATTTTCAATATTTTGATTTACTGGACTACCCTTTATTTTTTCAATTACTAAGAATAATATATGTCCACCATCAAAAGCTGGGAAAGGTAGAATATTTATTAAACCAACATTAATACTTAATAGAGCAAGTAATCTAATAAAGTTTTGAAGACCATAAGCAAAACCTAAACCAGTAACATTATCCCCAACTACTTGATAAACTCCCACTGGACCAGATAAATTATCTAAAGAAAGACGACCAATAACTAAATTACCTAAAGTTATTAACATAGTATAAATAAGATTAACAAAGTTTACAAAAGCATATTTAATAGAATTAAAGAATCCTTTTATTTTTATTTGCTCGGCCCCAAAACCATACCTTTGGACTTTTTCGCCATTTTCTTCAATAGGCTTACCATTTTTATCATAAACATAATCTTTCTTTATTTTATAATCTTCAATGGCACCATTTTTATGTTTAATCGTAAATGTATAAGTATCATCTTTACTTTTAAAAGCTAGTCTTGTTTGCGTTTCTTGCATATTAGATACTTTTTTACCATTTATTTTTAAAATAGTATCACCTGCTACTATGCCATTTTTGGCAAAAGCAGAATTTTCTTCTACAATAGCAATCTTATTAGTAGTAATTACATTACCCCAGATAAAACCAGTAAGCATTAGAATAATTATGGCTAAAATGAAGTTATTCATAACACCAGCAGCCATGACAATTATTCTTTGCCAGATTGGTTTATTGCATAAAAATTTATCTTTAGAAAGTTTCTTACCATTTACTTTAGTTTCTTCATCATCTTCATAAACTTCGCCAGCCATTGAGACAAAGCCACCAATTGGAAGAGCTCTTATATTATATTTAATACCATCTTTCTTACCAGTATGCGAATAAATAACTGGCCCCATGCCAATTGAGAATTCATAAATATAAACACCAAATTTCTTGGCCCAGATAAAATGGCCAAATTCATGTACTAAAACAATAATGCCAAGTAAAAATACAAATAAAATTAAAGTTATAATCCACATGTTGAGTCTTCCTTTCTATAAAAACATAATTATTATAACATAAGTAAATACAATAAACGATAAACTATCAATACGATCTAAGATACCACCATGACCTGGCATAATATTGGAAAAATCTTTAATATCATTTTCTCTTTTTATTTTACTAAATATTAAATCACCAATTTGACCAATCATAGAAAGTAAAATAGTTATTACAATTATTTTAAAATCCAATTTTGCTACTAAATTGTAATATACAATTAAAGCAATGGTAACTCCCCCAATAACACCCGCTATTGCACCTTCCCAAGATTTCTTTGGACTAATCTTTGGACTCATTTTATGTTTACCAATTAAGCACCCTATTGCATATGCAAAAGTATCTGTAAATATTGTTACACTTAATAAATATAGCAAAATAAATACATTAGCATTTCTAATTATAATTAATAAATTAAAAAATAAACCAATTAAATAAACAGCACTAAGTAAATAAAAAGCATCTTCTACTTTATATTTATTATTTTTATATAATACCGTAGGAATTAATAATAGTACTAAAGGTAATAATATTCTTTGAAAACTTAAAGCATATTCTAGTGATATCTCACCATAGTTTCCTAATACTAAATATAAAAGAGTTACTAATCCTAATACTTGTACTATCTTAGGTATTTCTTGATGAGATTTTTTTAATTTAAGAATTTCCATATATCCTAACATACTTAAGATACTACAGCCTATTGCAAAAGGATAACCGCCTAAATATATTAAAGGTATAACTATAATAAGCGCTACTATGGCACTAATAATTCTTACTTTCATATAACCTCCCTACAATTATATTCCAAATAAAGTATACTATTATTTAGAATAAATCACAAGAAAAAGTGTATTTCTACACTTAATTTTCACATACTTTTAATTTGCGTTTAATTTTGAGATTTAATTATCTATTTCTAATCTATCTACTTCATCTAATGCTTCTTCTAAAATATTACGATATCTTTTCTTATAATTTGCTACTTGTCTTTTTAAACTTTCAGCTTCACTTTCAACTCGTTCTGCCTTTATTAAAGCATTATTTATTATTCTTGAAGCATTTCTTTTAGCATCTTCAATTATTGCTCTAGACTCATCAAAAGCAGTTTTCTTAATATTTTGGGAAGATTCTTCCGCGATTAAAATAGCTCTATTTAAAGTATTTTCAATATTTTTATAACGAGTTAATTCATTTTTTAACGTTTCAATTTCTTGATCACGTAACTTTAAATTATCAAGCATTCCTTCATACTCAGTTGTAACATTTTGGACAAAAGAGTTTACTTCACCTTTGTTATAGCCTGGAAAACTCGTATTAAATTTTCTCATACGCTACCCCTTTTCTACCACTCTAATTCGTCTTCGGCTCCACTTTTTGATTTTTCATTATCATCTGTTATTTTACCTTGAACATTGACATTTTTAGGTGTACATAAATAAATACCTACACCAATTTTTTGCATATTGCCACCAATGGCATAAATACATCCACTTAGAAAATCAATTATTCTTTTAGCTTGAGCAGATGTAACTCTTTTTAAGTTAACTACTACACTATTTCTAGTTTTTAAATGATCCGCAATGGCTTGAGCTTCAGAAAAGCTTCTTGGCTCTAAAAGAATCATTTGATTACCAGCTTTATCAGCATTCTTTAATGCATCAGACTCCGATACTGAATAATATTCATCTTCTGTTCCTAATTCATCTATATCTTCATCATTTTTAAACCAATCTTTAATTCTAAGTGCCATAATTTATCCTCCAATATTCTTATTTACTATTTAATTCTATCAAATAAATAAAATTTTTACAAGACTATTTTACTTTCAATGTAATCCTTTACATCTTCTAGATTAATTACATCTTGTTTCATAGTATCACGATTTCTAATAGTAACTGTATTATTGTTCAAAGTATCATCATCTACAGTAATTGTAAATGGTGTACCAACGGCATCACTTCTTCTATAACGTTTACCAATACTTCCAGCCTCATCATAACTACAAGAGAAATGTTTAGCAAGATTATTATAAATATCAGTAGCTTTTTCACTATGTAGTTTTTTAACTAAAGGTAAAATTGTTACTTTAATTGGGGCAAGAACAGGATTAATTTTAAGAACTAATCTTGTCTCATCATCTACTATTTCTTCTGTATAAGCATCCGCTAAAACTGATAAAATTAAACGATCTACACCAACAGATGGTTCAATAACATAAGGAATATATTTTTCATTTGTTTCCGGATCTAAATATCTTAAATCTTCTCCAGAATGTTCTATATGGGTATTTAAATCATAATTAGTACGATCAGCTATTCCCCATAATTCTCCCCAACCAAATGGAAATTTATATTCAATATCTGTTGTAGCTTTACTATAGAAAGATAACTCTTCTTTGGAATGATCTCTATATCTTAAATTTTCTTCTTTTAAACCAAGTAATTTAAGAAAATCGATACAATAATTTTTCCAAAAACCAAACCATTCTAAATCGGTATCAGGTTTGCAGAAAAATTCTAATTCCATTTGTTCAAATTCTCTCGTTCTAAAAATAAAATTACCTGGCGTTATTTCATTTCTAAAACTCTTACCATATTGGGCAATACCAAATGGAATTTTAGCACGCATACTTCTTTCAACATTTTTAAAGTTAACAAAAATACCTTGGGCAGTTTCTCCTCGTAAATAGATCTTATTTTTAGCATCTTCTGTTACACCTTGATATGTTTCAAAAAGTAGATTGAATTTACGAATATCCGTAAAATCATTACTGCCACATTTAGGACAAGTAATATTTAATTCTTGAATTTTATCAACTAATTCTTCTTCACTCATCCCATCACCAGTAATTTTACCTTTTGTTGCATCCTCAATTAATTTATCAGCCCGATATCTACTTTTACATTGCTTACAATCAATAAGGGGATCATTAAATGATGCTACATGACCTGATGCCACCCATACTTGGGGATTCATCAAAATAGCAGAATCAAGGCCATAATTATATGGACATTCTTGGACAAATTTTTTCCACCAAGCATTTTTAATGTTTTGTTTTAAAAGTGCTCCTAGCGGACCATAATCCCACGCATTAGCAAGGCCGCCATAAATTTCACTACCTTGATAAATGAAACCATATTGTTTAGAGTAATTAACTAAATCCTCCATCGTTACTTTTTTTTCCATAAAATTTCCTCCTTCAAAAATAAAAACTTCTAGCAATTGTAAGGACGAGTATAACCCGCGGTTCCACCTTACTTATTCCTAGAAGAATCACTCTTATTATATAGCTCGGGCTTTCCACACCGTCATCACTTGTATGTACTAAATTATATACTATTTAATTAAATTTAGCAATAAATTTTTGCATTTCTTTTTTTTATTTAACATTTCCTTTAAAAAAAATCTCTATTTGAGATTCTTTTAATTATTTTTATTAATATCGTAATCTTCACCAGATATGCTATCTAAATCATAATCATTTAAAACTGGCATTTCTACTTTTTCTTCTTCTACTTCTTTTTTTAATGTAGGTAATTCGATATCTAAATCATCATTCTTAGGTTTAGTTTCATCCATTTTAGGTAGTTCAATTTGTTCTTTTTCTGGAGCATATACGGAACTAAACACTTCAGTTGGTTTAGCATTATTTTGCTCTTCTTCTTTTATTTCTTCAACCCCACTAACTATTTCATCAAAGTTAAAATCTGGTACATCAGCAAATGTTTCAGCAGGAATTTTCGCATCTTCTTCTGGCACAGCAAATGTCGGCTCTACTGAACTAACATTACTTGGCTCTTCATTAAAGGTAAATGGTTTTTCTTCAACTGGCTCCAATATTGGATTTTGAATTTCTTCCAATTGTTCACCACTTACTATAGGTTGTTCCACATTATTATTTTGATTTATATCATTTGCCATTACGGGTTCTGGTGCTTCATTATTATTTTCAGCTGCAAAGTTATTAATATTTGGTACTATTATGGTATCATTTTCTAATTTTTCTTGTGTCATTGTTGGCTCTGTAGCTACTTCATTTGGTACTTCTACACTAGATACATTATTTTCCTCTTTAAATGCATCTTGATTATTAATTTGTTGTAATTTCTTAGTTTCTTCTATTTCTCTTTTCTTTTTATCCTTATTACCAAAAAATAATACAATTATAAATAATAGAACTAATACTGCAATAGCAATCATTAAATATGTTCCAAAATATTCATAATTGTATAACTTATTTAAAAAATCATCCATAAGTTATTCACTCCTCTTTATTCTAACTATTATATAGATTATCACAAAATATTCACGATTGCAAGACTTTACTATTTTTCAATAAATATTTTTCTTGTAATAAAATTATATACCATTACTATGGCGGTTGCCAATATTTTACTTATCATTTCATGAATATTCAATAAATCAACTGATATATACATAATAAGTGAATTTAAACCTAATCCTATAACACTTAAAATAACAAATATAGCAAATTCTTTTGTTGTTTGTTTTTTAGATACATCAAATACCCATTTAATACTTAAGATATAATTATAGATAACAGATATACTAAAAGATATAATTGAAGCAATTAAATAGTGAATATTTAAAAACTGACTAAGAATAGTAAATATTCCATAATCAACTATGAAAGCTGTACCACCAACTATACCAAATTTTAATATTTGCATTAATAATTTATTATTTTTTATTTTTTCAATCATATATATCACATCAAAATATTAAATTATTAATTTAGATTTGTCAAATTTTTATTTAAAACATTTTATCTATATTATTAGGAACATTACCATCAACTACTTTAGATATTATTTTATCACTTTGTTCTTTACTTACCTTTTTACCAGTCATCTTACTTAAAGTATCTATTACTTCTCTTAAAGTGTTTTCATCTTTTAAATTACCCTTTTGTAATTTTTCAGCTAAACTTAGAATAGTATTTTTATCTACTTTAGTCTTCTTCTCTACTTTATTAAAAAAAGAATCACTTAAGTTCATACAACACCTCTAATTAATTATATGAATTAGTGATTTATTAGTTACTATTTATCTTCTATTAATCTTTCATCTGCATATTCATAATTTAATTTATATTATCAAGTTTTTCTCCAAGTGAAATTAAATGAGAATTTCTTACCATTAATATTGCACAAGTTAATGCTTTAAGTAAATTAGATTTACCTGATGCATTTGCACCATATATAGCTGTCGTTTTAAGTAACTTAATATCATTATTTGTAATTATATTCTCACTATTTAATAAAAATTATTTTTTATTTTTCTTTTTTGTTTTTACAACTATATCGTCATTTTCAACTTCTTTGTTTTTATTTTCATCAATTCCTAATTTATCATTGATTTTCTTCTTAGCCTTACGAAAATAAATACCAATAAAGGCTCCGACTGCTATTATAACTCCTGCAACTGCTTGAATTGCATAAGTCATAACTGATGGATCAATATAGGCTTGAACATTTATTGCTAAAGCAAAAGTTAAACCAATGATAACTAAAATATAAGATAAACATATCATTATTTTATTTTTCATTTTTACCACTCTTCCTTTCTTTTATTTTTTCTTCAATTGCGGAAATAATATAATCTCCTCCTATTTCTCTACTCTTACCAATATTATATACACACTCTTTAGTAGTTTTTTCAATACCTTTTTGATATTTTTGATAATTTTTTAATATTTCATCTATTTCCTTATCAATATTTTTAATATCTTTTAAAGAAAGTAACTTACCAATCTTATTTCTAACCCAAATATTAATTGGCTCTATATTTATTTTCTTGTATAGAGGATTCATAACTTTCATTGGTGTATCAATAAAGATAACTGGTTTTTTCGTAACAAAAGCATATTCTAGAGAAATACTAGACCAATCAGTTATTAATATATCAGCATTAAATACCGTATCATTTTTAGAAAAATCAGTCTCTATGATAATATTTTTATTATCTTTATACTCTTCTTGCATCTTAATAAATTTATCTTTCGCGTGTCTTACATGTTGCGGATGAGGCCTTACTATTATTTGATAATCTTTACCCTTTAGTTTATTAAGTATCTCATCTAAACATAAATCAATAATATTATCTTTTTGCCAAGATGGAGCGATTAATATTTGTTTTTGTTTATTTTCTTTTTTATTCTTTTTATACTCATCAATCATTTCATCAAGTAAAGGATAACCACATTTAACAATATTTTGTTTTATACCAAATAATTTATCAATAGCAATTGCCTCTTCATATTGATCTTTACCAATAACATATATTGTATCATAAGCATTAATTGCTTTATTTCTTAAAGTCATATTCATACTATCCATGGCATGTTGAACCATTATATAATTGATATCTTTTCTTAAATAACTTCTTTTAATGTGATAATTATCTAAATCTGGCATCGTCATAACCACGACATCGGCATCTATTTTCATCATTAAAGTAATAAGTCTTTTATCATCAATATAATATGCTCTAATTCGATTATTTTCTTTCGCTAAATTAAAGATATTATCATAATAATCACTAGTTATATAGTGAATTATAATATTAGTATTTTCTAAAATATATTCAATAAATCCTTTATAATATTTATAAAAGCCATTACTTTCAGAATAAAATACTAAATGTTTATTAACAACCTTAAAAAATCTTTTATAATCTTCTTTGGCTTTTAATTTTTCTTCTCTGGTTAATTTATTTTGTTTACTAATAGCATTTAATTCTTTTAATTCTTGATTAGTTTTTTCTAACTCTTCATAATTGATATATTTTTTGGGACTAATAAATATATTGAGTAACCATTGTTGAATAATGGCAAATAAATTACTAAATACCCAATATAAAGCAACTCCGGCCGGAACAAAGAAGCCTAAATATAAAGAAAGGCCAACGGAAAATATTAACATGCCATATTTATTTGCATTACTTTGTTCTTTTTGTAAGACATTTATTTTATTTTGCGCAATGCATAACAAAAGAGAACTTAACCCCGCTAAAAGGGGTACTAAAAGAGCTATACCAAGTTCAATACTAGCTACAATTGATAAATCTAGGCCCATAAATTTTAAATTTAACTTTTCGATATTTTTTGTATCAATTATTTTTTCATAATCATCTAAATTACGATGATTTTTAATATCTTTAACTACCGCGATTTCCAGCGATGATGAATCTTTTTCTAAATTATTTTTCGTTACTGCAACACTCACCATTTTACTAGTAACATTAGAATCATATTTTAAAATATAAGTTAAAGGATGATTAATAACTTCCACTAATCCTACTAATAAAATAATTTGAATAAGTAAAGGTATTAATGAAGCAAAGGCATTATATTTTTCTTTTTTAAATAACTTCGCTTGTTCATCTGCTATTCTATCTTTATCACCAAAATAATTAATTTTAATATGATTTATATCTGGCGCCATTTTTACCATTTTAATTGAGTTTTTTTGTACCCAGATGGAAAGTGGCAATAAAATAAATTTACTAATAAGAGTAAAGAATATAATAGCTATACCATAATTATTAAATATATTATATAAAAATCGCATTATAATGCCTAATAGATTTATAAAGTAATTCATACTATCCCTTCCAATCAAAAACTCGGCCAGTCTTTTTAAATTTAGTTATATCACTTGCTTTTCCATTAGTCATATATTCCACCATATGATTTTCTTTAGTAAAGTGATACCATAATACTATTCTTTTTCTTTTATTAGGGATTTCTTTAAATAAATCAGAACTTTTTTTACCATCTACTAGTTCTACTAAAGCACTATTAACATCTTCATATGAAATTGCTTTATCAGAAAACAATACTTCATGATTTTCATTTATTCCTTTAATAATAAGTAATGGATTCATACGATAAAATAAATTCCCTTTACCGGTTTTATCATAACCATGATCAGCCATAATAACAATAACTGAATTATCATAAGAATTATTCTTTTTTAATCTATTTAAGAAATTTTTAACATACTTCAAGTTACCATGTACTTTTTGCATATAAGTACCATTTTCAACAGACTCTAATTCTTCATTTAAATTAAATGGTTGATGGCCTCCTTCTAAATGCAAATACTTAAATTCATTATTCTCGGTAAATTCTAATTTAGGATTATTTTCAATAATTTCATTTCCTTCTTGTAAACTAATACGATATTTATCAATACAATCATTAAAATCAAATGTTTCAATATTACTATATTTTTTTAAAGGGAATGGTAAATATTTAAACATAACATATTTTAATTCTTGTTTAAAAAAATATGGCATATCTATTTTAAAAGTATTACTAGTAATATTATTATCAATATCAAATTTTTTCTTACCATCCCATACAATATCTTTATCATATAAATTTATATGATAACCTTTCTCAGTTAACTTTTTAAATAATGGTGAATTATTATAGGCATTTGATGAAAATTCACTAAACTCCACTTCATTATGATTAATCTCTCCAGTTAATATTAATGGAAGTGAATTAAGCGTAAAAGGATAATATGCTAGAGCATTATTATAAAAAGTAAAATCATTAAATAAATCTTTATATTTAGGATCACTTTGCCATTCTTTATAAAATTTACCACTGTCAACGGCATCAAGTAAAACTATATAATAATTTTTATTATTAGAAACTGTATTAATATTATCAAAAGTTAAAACTAATTTATTTTTTTGATTAAATACTCTTTTATTAGTATTTAAAGTAGTTACAAAAGAAGTACCTAGCATTAATAAAATTGCTAAAGATACATATGCAGCATAATTAATAGTTTTTGCTAATCCACACTTTTTAATTGATATGATACCTATAATTAATAATAATAGAGCTATTCCTAAAGTTATATAATTTTCTCTATTATAAATACTCCAATTAATAGTACTTCCATCTAAACCAGGAAGTCTACCTACTAAATAATTACCTAATATATAGGTTATAAAAAATACAAAGAATACAATAAGTAATAAAGAATAATACCAATTTACTTTTTTAAATAATACCCCAATTATTAAATAGATAAAAGTTATACCTATTATTCCTCCTAAAAATATAGGAATAGCTATTTCTAAGACTGGTCTAACCATAATATTAAAGTTAAACCAAAAATCATTCATATTATTAGCATACATCATAATTGGTTCATAGATAAAAAGCATAAAACAGAATACTAAACAAAGAATATATGCTGGTAATAACTTCTTCATAATACTACTCCTTCAAAATTCAAAGTATATTCTAACACTTTATATCATTTTGTTCAATTTAAAAATGCATTTATTAATAAAAGAATCATAATTAAATGACTCTTTTACAAAAATAATTATTTATGAGCATAATAATAGCTTACATTTTTATACTCATCTATTAATTTTTTATATTGTGAATTATTACTTAAAACATATTCACCATTTTCTTTATTATATAATTCATGAATTACATCAACTTTTTCTTTAACGGATTTTGTATATTTAGTATAATCATATCCTTTATAACCTAAATTATCAAATACTTCATTCATTAAGAAGAAAGGACTAATATCATCACTTTTGCCTGTAAAGTCATTATTTAATAACTCTTTGGCCTTATCATTAGCATGAATTACATAAGGAACACTATAATAATTTTCAAAACTAGCCACATCATTTAAACTCATATCAATTCCTAATTCATTATAAACATAATTAGCCTCTCCTAGATATGGGTTATGATCACCAAAAAATACTACTATGGTAGGTTCTTCATAATTATCAACAAAATCGACAAGTTCTTTTAATGCTTCATTACTGCTTTTAATACCCGTTAAATAACGATTAAACATATTATAAGCATTATCAGAATATCCTTTATTTTTTATATAAGTGGTTTCGACAGGATAAGTTTTATATGGGCCATGATTTTGATAGGTAACAGAAAAATTAAAATATTTTTTACCATCTTTATTTGTTTCTTTTAATCTTTCAATAATGTATTTATAAAAATCTTTATCTTGCATAAATCCTTCATCAACTTTAAACATATTTTCATAATCCCAATAATAATCAAAGCCTAAATTTATATTAACAGAATTTCTATTGTAAAAAGAACCATAAGAAGGATGCATTGAATCAGCCACATAGCCTTGTTCTTTAAAATATGTAGCATATGAATAAGTATTTCTTCTAAAATTTGGTAAATCGATAAAACCTGTTATATAATGTCTTTCCGTGTTAACTGTTCCACCACCAAAAATATCAACTTTTAATTCACCATATAAAGATTTCTTTTCTATATCATGTAAATCTTTATATACATCATCAGTAAATTCTATAGATGAAAATTTAGAAAAATCATTATAGGCTTCTAACATTACACTAATTATATTAACTTTTTTATCTTCTGGTATATTATCATAAGCATATTTACTTAAAATTTTCTCTGCCTCCTTTTTATCATAACCATCCGGAGCTTTAGGAAATGCATTTTTACTACTATAAATAAATGGATAAATAAATCCTCTTATTTGAAATTGTCTTGTTTCAATCCAAACATTAATTAAAGATTTATCACCTAATTTTAAATATAATTCATCATCTGTATAATATTTATTATAACCAAATATAGCAACCATTAATAATAATACAGCATAAATTAAAGAATAACGATATTTAATATTAATTGTTTTAACATATTTCTTTAACCATAAAATAAGTAAAATAGTTATTAAAATTCCAATAACTGTATACCATAAAATTATAATATCATATCTAGTTGTCATTATTAAGGCTTCTTTAGCTAAAAATACATCTTCAAATTTAAAAACATCATCACGATAATATAATTTTGTTTTATTAATAATACTAAGTAAAAATATTATTATTGAAGTAAAAGTAAAAGATAACCATAATCTTTTAGTAATAAACAATAGAAACAATATAAGGAATAATATTGGTAAATAATTTAAAAGCAATAAAACAATATCTTTAAAATAAGAACTAATAAACTCTAAATCAAAGTAAATAATGCCATGGATAAATGTAATTATTAATAAGAAGAAAGATAAGATAATAGGAAGAAGAATTATTCCTATTATCTTAAATACTTTAAAGTATTTAAGATCGACGGGAATTAAAAACATTTTTTTACAATAATAAATTACTTCACTATTATATTTATCCAAATCTCTTAATTTAATTAAATAGCTATTATTAAATTTCTTATCTAATTTATTTATTGTATCATTATATTTTTTTATATTTAAATTATATTTATTATCAAATTCATATGCAATAATTTTTTCATCTTTTAAAAACATTTTAACAAATTCTTTAGGACTTTTAGATAGTATAACATTATTACTATTATAATTATTTATATACCATTTATTTATTTTTCTTTGATATTTAACTTTAAACTCTTTATATAATGAATTTATATTATCCATACAGTTTAAATAATTATGATATATCTTCTTTCCTTTTAAAGATAACTTATTAGAAAACATACCTAATATAAAGTAGATAAAATGAATAAAAAAGTATTTCCATATTTTTTTATTTTTATGAAAGCAAAAAAGAAAAAAGTCACGATCGATATTTCCTTTATAAATTAATTTGTTGAAATAATATAAATTACACATAAAACCACCAAATATATTATACCTAATTTTTGGCAAATTCCCAATAAAATTTTATTATTTTTAACTATTTTTAAAAGCGAAAATAAATAAATGGGTTATAACTAGAACTAACTAAAAAACAAATACAACCTAAAAATATACATAATAATATAATCTTTTTGCAAATTTGATAAAACCAATTATTAGCAAATTTTTTATCTAATTTAGGTACGATGTTAAAACTAAATATAATGGCTAGAATCATATATGGTATGGCTGGAATAATCGAACTATTATTATTAACAAACATGTCAAAGCTAATTATACCTTTACTTGTAAAAATTCCTTTTAAAATAATTAACATATCACTTAAGTTATTGGCTCTAAAAATAATCCAACCAATATTAATTAAAATAAAAGTAATTATATAATTAATAAAATTAGGTAACTTATTTGTTAACTTATAAAAAATTTTCTTTTCTAATATTAATATTATTAAATAATATATTCCCCAAAGAATAAAAGTCCAAGCGGCACCATGCCAAAATCCTGTTAATAACCAAACAATAGTCATATTTAAAATCCATCTTGGTAATGATACTTTATTCCCTCCTAGAGGAATATATAAATATTCTCTAAAAAATGTAGTTAAACTTATGTGCCACCTTTGCCAAAAATCAGTTATACTTTTAGCCATATAAGGATAATTAAAGTTTTCTAAAAATTCAAAGCCAAACATTTTACCAAGACCAATAGCCATATCACTATAACCACTAAAATCATAATATATTTGAAAAGTATATGCTAATACCCCTAGTAAAAGAATAATGGAAGATAATTCCTTTAAACTACTATAATTAAATATTGCATCCGCTATTATAGCCATATTATTTGCAATAATTATTTTTTTACCTAAACCAATTATAAATCTTTCTAAACCAGCAATAAATTTAGCAAATGATTCATTTCTATTTAAAAGCTGATCTTCTATGGTTTCATACTTTACTATAGGTCCAGCAATTAATTGTGGGAAAAATGATATATACAAAAATAAACTAAAGAAATTTTTTTGTACTTTAATTTTACCTCTATATAAATCTATTATATATGATAAAATTTGAAAAGTATAAAAACTAATACCAATAGGAAGTATTATTTCTTTTAATTTTAAATTAGTACTAAATAAGTTGTTTATATTATTAATAAAAAAATTAGTATATTTAAAATATAATAGGCTACTTATAATACCTAGAATGGCAATAATAAAGAAAATTAATTTTATATTTTTTTTATCATTATAATAATTAATAAATAAACCACAGACATAACTAAACAAAACTGTAAAAAACATTAAAATTATATATTTTGGTTCACCCCAGGCATAAAAAATTAGAGAAAATATTAAAAGTATTATATTTCTAAATTTTATAAATTTTTTGGGTATAATAAAATATATTATTAATAATAATGGTAAAAAAGTAAATAGAAATGTCAAACTACTAAATAACATATAACCCTCCTATAACATAAAAGCATCTGAAGTAAAATAATCTATATTACCAATAAGTAAAACTTTATCTATATCATTTGCTGTTATAAAATTATTAAAATCAAATTTATAACCCATTTCTGTTTCAAACTTTCTTAAATCAACATTGTAAGTTTTATTAAAATGAGAACTAATTAAATCATTTATGGCATTATCATAAGACTCACCAATAATAAGTAAATTCTCTCTTTCTGGGTGATGATAATCAAATTCAATTAAACCGTAATCCATTCCATAAAACTCAGCATAAGTGGTTTTACTAGGATTATTTTTAATTATTTCTTGTTTATTTGTATAACTTTGTTGAAGTTTATCATTAATATATACATCATAATTAAGATTGGCAAAATCATAATAACAAAGATTTTCTCTAAATATTAAAGAGCCACCAATTAATGTGTTTTTTGAACCACTAACTCTACTATTAAGGCATATTTCTTTTTGATATTTAATTGGCTCTGATAAATTTAATAAATTTACTAAATCTAAATAAGCCTTATAAGATCCTTTATAATTCCAATGATGATCAGTTTTATAAAAATAATCTTGAAATTCCGTAAAATTATTAATTGTAAATTTTTGCGTTTTTATATTAGAATTAATATTATCTTTAATATATTCATAGGCATTTAATTTAGCATTATTAGTAAAATCTATATCCGTATCTTTTTCTATATAATATAAATATATATTATTTTTATCTTTTAATATATTGTCATAATTTTCTATTTTAGCATCTAATTTGGCTTTTATATTATCAAAAGAATATGTATTATATACTAAATTATTTTTATACAAGTAAATTCCATTATCTAAATAATGATAACCTTGATCTTGAAAACTAAAATAAATATTCTTTTCTTCTAAAGCAATTGTTTTTTCCACTAACTTCATAATACTTGTAAGTGGTAATTGATCTGCCAATGCTAATTCATAATTATTTTGAAAATCACCATTTAAAAAACTTTTAACTGAAAATTGAGGAATTTGATATGCTGTTCTATTCTCCCTATAATTATTTTGATTTTGTGATAGATAAGGCTTAATACCCCCCCCGAAAATAATTAAGACAAAAATGATTAAAAATAAAATGTTTACTTTTTTCATATCGATTCTCCTCTATTTTTTGCTCTAATTAAAATATTTTATTATGGCATCAACTATTCTTTTACTAGCATAACCATCACCATATGGATTAGATGCCTTACTCATTTTTTCATATGCCAATTTATCTTCTAATAATTTTTTGGTTTCTCTATATATTACTTCTTCATCAGTTCCAACGAGTTTTAATGTTCCTGCTTCAATACCTTCTGGTCTTTCCGTTGTATCTCTTAAAACTAATACTGGTTTACCTAAAGATGGTGCTTCTTCTTGAATTCCTCCTGAATCACTTAATATTAAATAACTTTTATTTTGAAAATTATGAAAATCAAATACTTCAAGAGGTTCAATTAAATGTACTCGATTGCAACCTACAAATATTTCATTTGCTACATCTCTAACTTTAGGATTTAAATGAATGGGATAAATAACTTTAACATCAGGAAATTCATCTACTACTCTTTTAATTCCTTTAAAAATTCTTCGCATTGGTTCACCTAAGTTTTCTCTTCTGTGAGCAGTTAGTAAAATCATTCTTTCACCATCTTTAATCCATTCTAATTCCGGATGAGTATAATTATCAGAAATTGTTGTACTCATCGCATCTATTACCGTATTACCGGTAACATATATTTTATCTTCAAGAATATTTTCTTTCATTAAATTATCTTTACTCAAATTAGTTGGCGCAAAATACATATCAGTCATGCAATCAACCATTTGCCTGTTCATCTCTTCCGGATAGGGACTATATTTATCATTGGTTCTAAGACCAGCTTCTACATGACCAATAGCAATTTGTTTATAAAATGCTGCAAGTGCTCCTGCAAAAGTTGTTGTTGTATCACCATGCACTAAAACTATATCTGGCCTACATTCATCAAGCACTTCTTCTAATCCTTTTAATACTTTAGTTGTTATATCACTAAGAGTTTGTCCTTTACTCATAATATTTAAATCATAATCGGGTCTTATTTTAAAAGTTTCTAATACTTGATCAAGCATTTCCCGATGTTGAGCGGTAACACAAACAATGCTTTCAATTTCTCGTCTACTTTCTAACTCTTTTACAAGGGGAGCCATTTTAATAGCCTCAGGTCTTGTTCCAAATATACTCATTACTTTAATTTTTTTCATAAAAGCCTCTTTTTCTATTCAAAAAATAAAAATATTTAATATTCTAAAATATGATAAACATCTTTTTATATATGATAACATAAAAATATACAAAAAAATAGTTAAAAAAAGATTGTCACTAAATTTTAATTTAAGCCACAATCCTTAAAATAATAATTAATTTATGCCTTTTCTTCGTGATATTCTTGTTCCGTATTTACATTCCAAATATTATCTTTATTCTTTTCTCCATTCAAAATGTTTTTAACTGTTTCAAAAGATGTAACCATTGAATGATCCATATTATTATATCTATGTTGGCCATTTCTACCAACACAATAAAGATTATTATAATTATTTAAATAATTAATTAACTTATCAATACTTTGATAGGTATCGAAATATGCTGGATATGCTTTCTTTACTTTTTCGCGGTGCGCATCTAAAACATCTTTTTCATCAATTATTCCCATTTTTATTAGTTCATTTTTGGCAAATTCAATACATTTTTTATCACTTAAATTCCAAAATTCATCGCCTTCGTTACAGAAATATTCTAAACCAATCCAGATTGTTTTATCAACATTTTTAACCATATAAGGGCTCCAGTTGTTAAATATTTGAATTCTCCCTAATTTAACATCTGGTTCTTGAACATATATCCAACAATCTGGTACTATATTTCCTAATGTTTTAATATCAGTTTCATTTTTTAAATTCAATTTTTTTACTAATAAACCAACGGTAACAAAATCACGATAAGGAAGGCCAACCGCTATATCATGAATATCTTTTGGCACATCATTCATACCAGCAATTAAATCTTTAAGAGGCATACTAGAAATAAATATATCGCCACTTATTTCTTTTTCTTCATCTCCTACTTTACAAATTACAGATTTAATTCTATTATTCTTTTGCTTAATTTTAATTACTGAATGATTCTTTAAAAATTCCCCCCCCGATTTTTCAATTTTATCTGCCACAGTTTCCCAAAGCTCTCCTGGGCCATACTTAGGATATTTAAATTCTTCAATTAAAGATGTTTCAACATTTTTACTTTTTATGTGAAATACTTTTTTAAACATATCTTTTATTACCGCAGAAATTGATAATCCTTTTACTCTTTGACTACCCCAATCTGCGGATATTTGCGATGGATGTCGACCCCATAATTTTTCCGTATATTTTTCAAAAAACATACTATATAATTTCTTACCAAAACGATTTATATAAAAATTTTCTAGAGAATCTTCTTCTTTTTTAATTACTGTACTTTTTAAATAACTACATCCTGCAGTAAAAGTTCTACCTAAGCCCATATTCTTAAAAGTTTGGAATTTCATACTAATAGGGTAATCAAAGAATTTCTTTAAATAATAAATTCTTGATACCCGATGACGAAGTAACATTACTTGATCTTCTTTTTCGGGATCTGGTCCACCTTTTACTAAATTCTTCTCTCTTTTTAATTTTTTATCATCATATGATGGCTTACCTTGGGTTGGCATAACTTCTTCCCAAAAATTAATAACATCTTGATCTTTAGAAAAGAAACGATGACCACCTATATCCATTCTGTTACCTTTATATCTAACAGTTCGAGAAATACCTCCTACATCTTTAGATTCTTCTAAAATAACTACTTCATAATCTTTACTTTTTTTAAGTAGTTCATAACCAGCAGTTAAACCTGCTGGACCTGCCCCAATAATTACAACTTTCTTCTTCATAAATACCTCCTATTTCACCACTTTATAAAGAATTTTTCTTGCGCCAAAATTCCAAATAAATACTAATAATGTCGATATAATCTTACTCAATAAATAATAAATACTACATATACTTGTAAATATCCAAATTAGTAAAGTATCAATTCCTAAACCTAACACACCTATTATAGCATAAATAATAAATTCTTTTCTTTTAGTTATACTTGTTTTTTCTTGGAAAACAAACTTTTTGCTTAATAGATAATTAACTATTAATCCCAAAGTAAATGCTAAAATATTTGATATTATATAGTGTATCCTAAATAAATCAGTAAATACATAAAGCATACCAATATTAACAACTGCAGCTATGCCACCAACAAATATATATCTTATAAATTGAATAAGGGTATTATCTGTTTTATCTGTAAAATACTTTTTCATTAATTTTTTCGTTTTTGATTCTTTATTTGATAAATCTTTTGGCATAAAATTAGATAAACTATAAATTAATAATGGTAAAGCACAAATTGCTTGAGAATATACAAATCTATACTCTTCTCCTGTTATAAGCAACATTATAACTGCCGTATTAGAAAGAACTAAAGCAAAAGGCAATAAATATTTAAAATTCAATTTTGCTTTTTTTAATACTAAGGCTAAAGCAAATAAAATTATACATAATCCATCACCAAAGCCATTAAAAATTAATCGCAGAGGACTATTAGTAACTAAGTTATTATAATCAATAACATATTGTAAATACTTATTACTTATATCTTCCATAACTCCTTTTTCAGCAATTTCCCCACTATTACTATACATTATTAAAGGAAGATTTGGATAACTACGTTCTATTTGCCAAATTGGACTAGTCATATTTAAAAACGATTTTACAAATAATGCCGGTGAATGAATAGATTTATTAAACCATATTTTTAAAATATTATTAAAATTTTTTTCAACTGAATGCCGATAATCTTTAGCAGTATATTTTATATTATTAAAATTGCGAGGATTATATTCAAGTTTCCAATTTTTTAACGGGGTAATATTATCTAATATTAATAACTCTTTTTCGGAAAAAGATGGTAAATCATTATTGTAATAATATGATATTTGTCCCATTAAAAGTCCAACCATTTCAGATTTTCCACCCGTTTTATTATCAATGTTAAAATATTTATATACAGGATTAAAAATTATAAAACTACTTATTAATATAGCTCCTAAACTTATTAAAGAAAATTTTCTGAATTTCGGATAAAAAATTATAATACCTAAATATAATATAAAGAAAGTTACTATCCCGTTGTGGCGGAAAAATAATATTGGTAAACTACTAATTATAAACATAATTTTATTTTTATGATTTTTTAACCATTCACCATCACTTATAACAATATTTATCATATATAATGTTGCTAAAAATATTCCCCAAGAAAAAGTTACATCCTTCCACATATATACACAATATCTTAAAAATAAAGGATTAAGAATTATTAATAATAATATTGCTAAAGTTTGTCTAAAATTCAAAAAGTTTTTTCTTAAAAAGTGGCAAAAATATAATAATATGCCAAATATGATTAAAGATTGCCAAATAACTGAAGATATTAAACCTTTATAAAATAATTGGGGCAATTTATACATTACTAAAGTGTGCATTGCGGGATGCCAATTATTATAAGTATTATTCATGGCTTGATTATATTGACCTATTACATCAGGAGATATTGCCCCAGGATAATGGGCAATAACTGTAAATGATAATGCTAATAATATTAAACCACCAAAAATAAAATATTCCCGCTTTTTGATTTCTTTTTTATTGAAATTTATTTTACTGGCAATGCTCCAACCAAAATTAACTAAAATAAAAACAATTATAAAACATATTGCAAAAAGAAAATAATTTATACCACTATAACTATTCCAAGTAATAGATAAAGAAAAGAAAAAAGACAATAGTAATTTTAAAAAAAGATCTAATTTATTTTGCATAATTACTCCTTAAAATTATTATATAATATAGAATTTTGAAAAGCAATAAATAGCGTAAATAATTTTTTAACATTTAATTCTATATTATTATAAGTTAAATTGCTAAATCTTAAAGTTATATTAATTCTAATTTAATTTTTTTTATGATTAAAAGTAAATACTAATTTAGCTATGTATTTATTAAAACTAAGTAAATATATACCCTTTAGACCATTAGAAAGAAAATATTTATTTTTTCTATAATTAGGAAAATTCTTTTTAACATTATTTATAGCTTCATTAACTGCTTTTATAAAATCTTTTTTTTCTAATAATGCTGCTTGTTTAATAAAAGTTGCATATAAATACCTTACATAACAATATTCTAATTCTTCAAAATATTCATCATAATAATTATTTTTTTTATAATAATCTATGATTCCATTCATATTGCTAATATAATCAAATATTTTAACATTTGCTTTTTTAGATATTGTACCTGTTCTTTGCGTATAATTTAAAAAGTAATCTTTTACAACACCTAGTTTATTTATTTTAGGTATTAATCTACAAGTAAATTCTACATCTTCAAATAATATGCCTTTTTTAAATCTAAAATTATTAGCAAATATTTCTTTTTTATATATTTTATTACAAGCTGAAGGATAGATATTTATTAGTAATTTTTTTATATCTTCTTTATTTTCTATATCTTCTTTAATATTCGAATTAACTAATTCAATTTTATTAGTATCTTCATAAATATATTTTAAATTACATACAACAATATCATAATTATTTTCTATTGCTTTGTTATACATTTTAGCAAACATATCTTCATCAACATAATCGTCAGAATCAATAAAGGCAATATAATCACCAGTAGCATGTTGAAGGCCATAATTACGAGCATCAGAAAGCCCACCATTTTCTTTAATAAACTTTTTTATCTTTTGAGGATATTTTTTAGCGTATTTATCTATAATCTTTTGACTATTATCTGGTGAACCATCATTAACGATTATAATTTCAATTTCTTTTAAAGTTTGATTTACTAAACTATCTAGGCATATTTCTAAATAATTTTCTACATTATAGACTGGTACTATTATACTAACTTTTTTCTTCATTTTTACAATATTCACTATCTTTTAATATTAAAAGAAGTTCCTCCTTACTTTTTATGTTTTTTAGATAATTCTTTAACAAGTTCTTTATTATGTTTATGAGCATTTTGAGGTCTTACTAATTTACTAGTATATTTACGAGTTCTTAATTTTAAATCTATATCCTCTTTTTTATTAATAAATAGGTAATTACAATGAAAAATAATTGGCAAATATATTATTATTAATGAAGTTTGCAAAAACATATATCCTGTTGTATAAGTTAATAATATAAATAAAGATAAAGAAATTAATAAAATATATTCCTCTTCATAATGAAACAATTTTCCTTTAATAAATTGACACGCTAATCTAAAAATAGAAATTAAATAAATAAATAATAATGGTAAATAAAGTATTACAAATGGTATAATTCCATAATTAAATAATAGAGAAAATATATCATTTTCCATATACAAATTATCTGGTTGATTACAAAAACCAATACCAAATATTTTATATTTCCAATTAATGTTTAAAAAAATGTTACCATTATATATAATTTCATTATTACGATTATTAAAGCCAGATAAATTATTATTTTTGGTTACTTTTTCTAAATAATCAAGAGAATTTTTAACCTTATTTAAATAATATTTTTTCTCTTTTGTATATTTTATATTGTTACCTTTTTTGTTTTCTTCCTCTACTTTATTAATAGTTGTATCAACTTTTTGACTAATTTTACCTTCACTTATTTCTAAATCATCATACATAGAAATAGTATTTTTATAAGAATAAGTATACTTATAACTAAAGAAACAGCCTAATAACAATACTATTAGAATTATGATTGAATAAAATTCATTTTTATTTTTAGAAAATATTACTTTTAATAGTTCATAGGCAAATAATAATACTAAGATTATAATAATACTATACGTACTTGATTTAGTACCAATAAATATATAGCATAAACCACACATAACTATAAAAGCACACATCCACCATTTATTATTACTTTTCTTATATTCTAACCATACTAATGGAATTGTTAAAGCACCCAAATGGTTTATTAAATGTGAAGGAACTAACCAACTTTTAAAACCATAGTTAACACCATTAGAATAAGATAAAGCACTCGTGTTTGTTATTAGTGATAAAGCAAAAAAGGCATAATATATTATAGCAGATATAGCGATACATTTTATTAATTTATTACTATCAAAATTAAAATCTTCTTTATATTTGAACAAAGTAATTAATATTTCCAAGAGCATAGTTATATAGACAATTTGAATTAATTTTTTTACTTCTTCACTAAAAGTACTAACAGAAAATACAAAAAAGTTATTTTTTATTAAAAGCAAGTGAACAACAGAATAGCCTAAAATTAAAAACATTAATAGTACATATAAATTTTTATCTTTTTTAATAAAAATAACATATATCATTAAATATAAATATACAATACCAACAATTAATGGCTTTAATATTGTGCTTAAAGACATATTAAAATTATATTTAACTCGCATCAAATATGTTAAAGTATCCAAAAAAGGCGAAATAAGAATAACTAAATATAGTAATTTATAAATATTTTTATTTAATTTGTCAATATTTTTCATAGTTTTATTCTCCTTCCCTGGTTAAAATTTTTTTCAACATATTTATAATATCATATTTTATGAGTAAATACACAATAAATATGGTACGTATTAAAATTATTATTACAACATTATGGAAACAAATTTTAGTAAAAACATAAATAACTAATGCTAAAATTAAATAAATAAATTCACTTTTTAATTTGGTTAACTTATAAACCTTACCTTTTAAAATATATTTAGAATTACAGTAATGTAATAAGAATAAAACAAAATATGATACTAACGTAGTATAGGCAGCGACTTTATATCCAAATTTTGGGACAAAAATATAATTTAAAACAATGTTTAATATTGCTGCTAAAATAGTATTTATGGTAATATTAATAGTTTTCTTTCTATAAATGGCATAGTTAACATATAATTGATATAAAAATACAAATAAATAACCTAAACATAAAATAGGAATTATTGATAAACTATCGTAAAAATCAGATCCAACAATTAATTTTACAGCGTTCTCTGAATAAAAAATTATTATAATACACACAAAAAATATAAATTGAGCATATTTTTTGATAATATTTTCAACTTTTGTATAGTCACCATTATTTTGATAAAAAACTGGTGCCCAAGAATAATTAAGAGAATTTATTACTAACAATAACACTTCCCCAATTTTAGTGGCTAAACTATACATACCTGTACTTGCTAAATTGCCATATTGATTTATTACTAATTTATCAAAATATGTTAACACATAATTTGATAAAGAATGCAATACTAAAGGCAAAGAAAATATTAATGCTACTTTAACATTAGATAATTTTGCTTTTTCTTTTAATAGTGATTTATTTTTAAAGAATATGTATAATAAAAATAAGAAATTTATTATCATAATAGTAATAATTCTTATAAAACCGCCATTAGTATTTTTTAACATCAAAATAAGAAATATAGATATAACTGTATTTAATAATAAAGGAATAGTTTTAAAAATCATATGCATTTTGGCATTTTGGGTAGCAATTAAATGGGTTTCATAAAAATCTAAAAAAATACCAATATAACTACCTATTATTATTAAATAATATAAAAATATATCTATATTTAAAAAAGATGAAATTTCTTTAGAGAAAAGCAAAAAGAATGGAAGTAAAATACCATTAAAAATAAATATAAATAAACATATTGACTTAACATAACTTCGATAATTCGTTTGCTTATCATAATAATATCTTGAAATTGAAGAAGATATTGATACAGATAATATAATAGTTAACATACTCACTGTTGAGGTATAAAAATTAACTGCTCCATATTCTGTTGGATTTAATATATAAGTTAATACAGTAACTGATAAAAATGATATTATTAAAGTTATAATGTTAGAAATAGTATAATAAAATGCATTTTTCAGTATCTTTTTTTCTTCAATTTTTGGCTGCATTATAACTCTCCATTCTAATGTATTCGGTTTATTTTTTTAAAAAAATTAGTCGTAATGTCTTTCCTCTCTGCCTTTACTACAGCATCGTATAAAACGGGGGTCTAATATTACAGTTTCTAAAGAAAGGCTGTTATCTTCTACTATAACATCACAGCAAAATTTTTCAGTAACATTTATTATTTCTGTATCATTTGTTGTGACATATAAATCATTTATATATTTACTTTTATGTGCATTATTTATTGCCTAACTTATTATTTTTTTAGGCCTTGATGGTATTATTGCTAGAACCTCTATATTACCACCTTTAGGTAATTATAGCATAAAAAGAAAATAATGTAAAACCAGTAAACTGCTCTTATAACCATATTAATATTAATGGGCATACTTTAAAAATTTAAAATACTTAGTTTTTTCTAATTTTAAAATAATAAAACTAGCAAGTAAACAACACGTTAAAGTTATAATAAAATTAAATATACCTATCACCATAAAATCACTAGTAAAATGTTTTAAAATATATGCTACTACAGGAGCAACTGAAGCATGAAGAGGAAAAGTTATAGTACTTATATTTCTAAATATTTTGTTGTGTTTTAAATTAATGCTAATATTCAATAATAATTTAAAAATCATTACACAAATGGGTATTAAAAATAAGTAACAATCATTCGTAAACATTCCACTTAAATTATAAACATATTTCCATTCCATATATAAAAGTAAGATAAATATTATTAAACTTAAGCAAAATGTTTTTTTATATTTTATTTTATAATTTATTTTTTTATCAGCAAACATTTTACCCATAAAAATCCAAAATAAAGCAACTGGAAAACTAAATACTGGGGAAGAGAAAAACATTGTATAAGTTTGTACTATATTATTTATAAATTCATTATTAACATAAAATGTACTATAACTGGATATTAAACAACAAATAATATTAATTAAGAAAAAGATAACAAACAAAATTTTATTATTAACTTTTTTAGAAGCATTATAAACAATGAGAGTTGCCCAAATAGATGCAACAATAAACCAGGAGGCAATAAATGTACTAGAAAATAAAGTATTAGAAAAAATATTGGTAATAATATGAAAAATACTATCAACACCAATAACCCAATCTTTTCTAAAATATATAGTTAATGGTAATAAAACTATGAACCAAAACAAATATAACTTTAATTGTCTTATAAAATAATTTTTTATAACTTGATCTTTTTGATCTATTGATGAGGCATTTACCCTATCAAATAAAAGAAAAGAAGAAATCATAAAAAATAATGGTACAGCAATTCTCAACCATGGAAACAAATAAGTTTGAAATAAAGCAGTATGAATTGCCACTATCATTATTGAAAGAATAAATTTAGCCAAATCTAAAATATCATATCTTTTTAATTTTTCCATTAAAAATTTTCTCCTAAAAAATTATGATTTCTTCTTTTCCATTTCTAGTAGTTTTAACAAAATTATTACTATGACAAAGCTTAATAACATGCTTACTGCTGGGGCGGTTAAAATATGCCCTGCAATTAATGAAATCATTATTAATAAAGCAAAAACAAAGGCATTAGAAACAATATCCCAATTGATTTTTTTCATCTTAATCAGGCGCTTAATAATATTAATAGTAGTTAAAATATATGGTAATAGATATAATATAAAGCCAATTATACCACAATGAAAAAATATGTCTAAGAAATCTATTTCAATGGTTTTTTCTATACTTTTATTATTTACTTCCGTGGTATTAATAAAACCTATTCCTAAAATTTGTGATGATACTCTTGAGTTTGCATATATTTCTTTAGTGTTTAAAAAATAAATTTGTCGACCACTTAATATTATATTTAAAATTCCTTGATAATTAGCATCAGTATTTTGATTGTTTTGGTAGGTTGCTGGCTTTTTATTAGGCTTTTGAGGAGTAGTTACTAGATTTTTATCATCAGTTAACATTTTGTTAATGTTACCAATAATAACCCCTTTGAATGTGGCTAATACAGAAAAACAAATTATTACTAGAATAAATATAACATTTTTCCAATTACGACTGATTATCCATCTAATTAAATAATATAATAAAACAATAAATAAGCCTAAAAAAGCCACTTTAGTACCAATTAATAACATTAAATAACAGTATATTAAAATTAACCATAGATTTCTTAATCTGTTATTAACTGCAATATTTAAAAATTCAAAAATTAATATTATGGTAATAGGTCCTAATTCATTAGCGGCATAAAACCAGCCTGTAAAACCATCTTTTTGATTAAAAAAATATGATGAAAAACCTGTATTAGTTATAAATGGAATAAATAATAAAATTAAATATTCAACAAATAATACGCCAAATATTTTCTCAATATCTTTTATTTTAATTTTACTTTCAACAGTATAAATATACAATAATATCGTAACAATAGGAAAATAGAATATTTTAAATACATTTAATAATTCACTAATAATATTACTTATCGATAATACACTATATCTATTTAATATAAATAAACCACCCCAAATAAATAACATACCTAAATATATTATAAACAATTTTTTTAATTTACTATTTTTAGTTTTAAACAAGAAAAAATAAAGTAAGTAAAGTAAAAAAACACCTTTAAAGATAACTCCAATAGATATGGATATTACAAAATATCTTTGAATAAAAGAATTTATAACATCAAGTATTGGACATAAAATCATATATCCAAATAATATATAATAATTTAATCTATCTTTATTAACCTTTTTCATTTCTTCACCACATTTTTTACATTATAACATTATTTAACATTTCGCTTCAACTTTTTAATTTTAAAAATAAATTTTACATTATTTTGGTAAAATCTTTTTATTCTTTTAGGTTCTACTACTATCCGATATAACCATTCAATATTTAATTTTTGAAACATTTTAGGAGCTCTTTTTTTAACACCACTCATGACATCAAAAGAACCTCCTACTCCTACAAATATCCCTTTATTAAAATCGTTTAAATGCTTGTAGATTAATTCCTCTTGTAAAGGCATTCCTAATGCTACTAAACATACATCTGGTTTTTCTTTTTTGATTTTCTCAAAGAATTCATCTTTATTTTCCACATAGCCATTCATACATGTTCCTAATTTAATTTTTGGATAATCTTTCTTAATTACTTGAATTAATTTATTTAATACTTCTTCTTTGGCTCCTAATAAACATAATTTATAATTGTTTTGATTACATATATCTAATAATTTAATTGCTAAATCCACTCCTGTTATTCTCTCTTCTACTGCATAGCCTAAAATATTAGCACTCTTTTTAAGACTTATGCCATCGGCAATAATAGTAGTGTTTTTATCAAGCAATAATTTATTGACATTTTTTATTTTTTCGCCATAGCAAAAAATTTCTGGATTTGCTGTTACAATAAACATTCTCTTCTTTTTACTTAAATTTTTTTCAACTAAGTTATAAAAAGATAAAGTATCTTGCAAATAAATTTTCTCAAAGTAATTTAACATATAAACCTCACTTTATTTTTTTCTTTACTACTAATATTATTTTTATTATATTATACCATTTTAAATTTAGCAATTTATAAATAATTTTTTTATTAGAACTCATATATTGTAAATAAGAATTGTTTTGATAATTAGGAAAATTATTACTTAAATAATCCCTAAGTTTATTAATTATCTTTATTTTATTTTTTCTTTTATCTTTAGCAAGTATTACTCTACAAATACCTGCTATGTAGATATGATAAATCGCTAAAAATTCTAACTTTTCATAGATATTATCATATATTTTTCGACTTTTAAAATATTTAATCATTTCATCAAACGAAAGTAAAATATCAGTATTCTTAACTATATTAGAATTATTCATAGTTGAACCTGTACGCAATACATAATTATATAAGGCATCATCTATAAAAGATATTTTGATGTTATCTAGTAATATCTTTACTAAAAAATCAATATCTTCATACCAAACATTACATCTAAATTGCAAATTATTTTTAATAATTAAATCTTTTTTAAAAATTTTATTACAAACACCCATACTGCCTAATAAAATTTTTAAATCTTTATTAGGAAAATTATTATTATCAATACTTATTTTATTAGTTAAAGAAATATTATTCATGCCACAAATTACCACATCACTATCATCTTCTTTAGCTTTATTATACATTTTAGTAAACATATCTAAATCAATATAATCATCAGAATCAACAAAGGCAATATATTCACCTTGAGCATGTTTTAAACCATAATTGCGCGCTGATCCTTGGCCCCCATTTTTTTTATTAAAGGCTTTTATTTTTGCGGGATATTTTTTAACATATTTATCTATTATTTTGGACGAATTATCTAAACTACCATCATTTACCACAATAATTTCTAATTCTTTTAAGGTTTGATTTACTAAACTATCTAAGCATTTTGCTAAATAATCTGCAACGTTATATACAGGTACTATTACACTTACTTTTATCATTTAAATAAATTCTCCCACTTTTTTACAATATTATCTATCTTATATATTTTGCTTTCTTCATAAGCATTTTTGCTAAATTCTTTTAATTTATTTTGATTGTTTAATAACTCATTAATTTTTTTAGCCATTTCTTTTACTGATCTATTTTTAATTAAATAACCAGTTTTATTATTTTTGACAATTTCTTTTGGACCAGTTAATATATCAAAAGATATAACAGGAAGACCACAACTATATGCCTCGACTAAAACCAAGGCAAAAGATTCTCTAAAAGAACTCATAACATATAAATCGGATTTAGCCATATATTTATATACTTCTTTAATATTAACAAAACCAGGCATTATAACATTGTTTTTCAAATTATATTCTTTAATTTTACTAGTGAGTAATTCTTGCTCTTCTCCACTACCTAATAAATATAATTTAAGAGTGGGATTATCTTTCACTGCTAAATGCATTACTTCAATTAAACTAGTAAAATCTTTTATCGGGTCAAATCTACCGACAGCGATAATGGCATTATTATTAAGTTTACTTTTTACCGTTATATTTTCAATACTATTTTCTATTCTGACAATTTTAACATTACTATTTTTAAACCATTCATTATACATATTTTCTTGATATTTATTAACTACTACTACATAATCTAGATTATGATATCCTTTAGTAATTTCTCTTTGATATTTTTTATCATCAAAGAAATTATGCTCTTCAGTAATTTTTAATTTACTTTTATTGCCATATTTACTTAATAATTTAGCATATTCAGTTCGAGTAGAAAAATAAATATCAGCATCATTTAATAATATTTCTTCTTTCATTAATTTACTTTTTAAATATAATATTTTTATTGCTTTAAGACCTTCTTTAAAACATTTAAATAAACGCAATTGTTTTAAATATTGCTTAAATTCTTCTCTGTTTGGTTTGCCATTATATAAGTATTTTATTTTAATACGATTGGAAATTTTATAAGCAGGATTTTTTTCTAACTTATAAAATGATATTATCTCAATATTATATTTATCACACAAATTATTAGCCATTGTAATAGTTTGTTTTTCTACTCCACCATATCCTAAATGTAACATTAATATTTTAACCTTTTTCATATTTTCACCCTGCTACTTAGTCTTTAATTTAGATTTAATATTTAATAATAATTTAGAAATATTAAATAGCCCCCTATAATTTAATTTTGCTATTATTTTGCGATTTCTACTAATTTCTTTATAAAATGGTAATTTCCAATAACTTTTAATATTATTTTTACAATAATTTTGTAATTGTTTTAACACATCTTTTCTACTTTTACTTTTTTGAAAGTTCACTCTATTTATTGAATCAATTAATATATGTTGAAATATTAAGAAAGAAATTAAATTATTATCACCAACATTATTTTTCTTTGCATATTTTATTAAATCATCAATAGAAGTGATTATATCTAGATGTTTTAATGAATCATTGTTATTGGTAATAGACCCAAAATGAACATTACAATTATAAAGGCTTTCACTTATTATAGTAATTTTAGGATTTTTTAGCAATAGTTTAGTAGTAAAATTTAAATCTTCATACCATATTCCTTCAAGAAACTTAATGTTAGCAATTATATCTTTTTTAAATAATTTATTACATACTGAAGGTGTTACTTCATAAATAGAATTATACTTTGTGCAATTTAAATTCACCCTACTACCATTATCATAATTATTACACATATCACAAATAACAATATCGCTTTTATTTTTTTTAGCATTATTATACATTTTTTCTAAAGCATCATTCATAAGCCAATCATCAGAATCAACAAAACTTATATATTCACCTTTAGCATATTTTAAACCATAATTACGCGCTGAACTTAAACCCCCATTAGATTTTGAAAATGATTTAATTTTAGTGGAATATTTTTTTTGATATTTATCTATAATTTTTTGTGAATTATCTGGACTTCCATCATTTATAACAATAATTTCAATATCTTTTAAAGTTTGATGCACTAAACTATCTAAACATTTAGTCAAATATTTTTCCACATTATAAACTGGCACTATCACACTTACTTTTATCATTTTAAACTCCTAAAATCTTTAATTATTTCTTCATATCTATTTTTAATCATTTTTGTTTCTTTGGCAATATTTATTTTTTTATTTTTAACTAAATTATGATTTTCTAATCTATCTTTATGCATATCATATACTTCTTTAATATTTACTTCATCATTTAATACTTCCGCAAAAACTTCATAATTATCATTTCTAATACCTAGTTGAATTGGTCTTCTTTTAATATCTGGACATCCACCACCCATAAATTCTAAAGTAGCATAATCTCTGCCATTAAATTTAAGAAGGGACTCTCCTTTAAAAAATTTAGGCTTTTTAATACCCGCTAAATCAAGTAAAGTTGCCGGTATATCTTTGGTAGCTAAATATTTCTTAATCATTCTTGGCTTGATGTTTTTATTATAGACAATAAAAGGTACATTATAATTTTCGCGATAATTACTTATTACATATTTTTCTCTAAGGGGATAAAAATAATAAGAAAAACCATGATCAGCAGTTATAACTACACTTGTATTATCTAATAAATTACTTTTTTCTAAATATTCAAATATATTTTTTATAATACTATCACAATATAAAAGAGATAAATCATAGGAAAGAGTACCACAATAATCTTTAGGTAAATTATGAATATATTCATTAATTTTATTAAACTCTTCTTTAATTATTTTTTTATCATTGGTATCATAAGAAAAGAAATTTTCTGTATAATGCGCATCATCAATATGGACATAACCCATCCAAGGCTTTTTCTCATCTTTATTTTTCTCTAACCAATCTATTGTTAAATTAGCCACAGTACGAAAAGACCGTTGGTGTTTAAATAAATCATAATGGTCATTAATACGATTCATGATATCTTTATCAAAAATTAGATTTTTATAAGCCGCTAGTAAACCTTTTACAATTTCTTTGTTCGTAATATTTCGAAATAATTTCCTATAAGGAAACTTTGCATTTTTTATATTATAATGTTTTTGAATTTTTTCTATTTCTATAAATGTATCTTGATAATTTTCATGAAACCATTTTCGAAATTCATCATCATTAACTTTATCAATATAATCATAATTTTTAATTTTAAATAAGCGATGTTCTTTTCCCATTTCCATTAACTCTTGCAAATATGAATATTGATTTTTTTGTAATAATTTCAGTTCTTTTTGCACAATCTTAATATTTTCAGTTAAATTAGCACTGTCAATACAATCATTTAAAAGGATAGTTTTTTTGTCATTGTTTTTAAATAATGTTAATATTTCAATCCAAGCTTTAAGATTATCCTCTAACATATCTAATAACATTTGATTTTCTTGTTCTGTTGTTTTTTTATCTAAAAATAATTTTTGATAATATTCAAAACGATAACTCCATAACTGATTTATATCATAATTTTCTATATAATTATATTCTTCTGCATCATAATGAACATAGGAAGGATAAATTGTAGGATAATAATTGGCAAAAAAAGTTTTATAGCCTTTTTGACTAAATTCTGTCATAACTGATGTTTTATTTTTAAATCTTTGCATATATCCTCCTTTGTCCATTGTATCTAATGAGCCAAGTAAAGACATAAGTGCTGCCTCGGTGTAGGGAGCCTCAGCATACATTTTATCACCAGAAATAGATTTTTTTCTTAAATTATTTAAAAATGGGGCTTTATTTTTACTCATTGGTGAATTAAATAGCTGATCATTAGTTATAGAATCTAAAACAATAAATAAAACGTTTTTCATATACTCACCTATTTTTCTTTAAAATCCCCAAAAATTTATTTATTATAATATATATATTTTCATCTTTTACTAAAATAAGAACACCACCATATAGTAACATACTAATAGTTATAATTATTAAAATATTTAAATAAAAGCCCAAATTAATAAATTTAACTAAAATTGTTATAGGTATAAATAGTAAAGATAAAAATAAATATAATACATTTTGTTTGGAAAAAATATGTAATTTAATTTTTAATTTATTACGAACATATCGATTTTGGAAAATTATTATTAATAATTCCGCTATGGTAGTGGTAATCATCGCTGTACTTGGATTAAATACTTTAAGTAGCACTAATAAAGAATTAAGAACTAAATTAATTACCCCACAAATAAGAGATATTTTTAAAATCCTTTTTTCTTGATTATTGGGATACATTACTAAATTTGTATAAACTGATTCACAGCTAATAATTATTCGCATAATACAAGCAATAACTAAAGGTAATACACAAGCACTATATTTTTCCCCAGCATAAATAAATATAACTTCATTGGCTAATGCTAAAACACCAAAACACATAGGAATAATTACAAAAAGTAATGATGAAAATATTTTATTTAATGAATATTCATAATTTTCTTTTGAATCATTAGCAACTTGGTAAGAAAGTCTTGGAATAGAAATGTTTATTATTGAATAGGGGATTGAAACCAAAGTTCCCATTATATAATATGGAATATAATAATAACTAACAGCCACTCCATTTACAAATTTTCCTAACATTATTTTATCTAATTGACTATATAATAAGCCTATATCAGAAATAATTAATATAGTAGCTAAAGGTATAATATATTTTTTTAATTTAATTTCTGAAAAATCAAATTTAATATATTTTTTGGCATAGATGAAACTAACAAAATTATTAGCAAAATTAACTAAAGAAACTATTATTGCATATAGAGGAACATCAGTTGGCTTTCTTAATAGTAAAAAGATTGATATTAAATAAAGAATTTTAATTATAACACTTTTAATTGTAATAAATTTATAATTTTCAACAGCTTCATTAACAAATTCAATATAAAATATATTGCCGACAAATTGAATTGTCATGATTATATATAATAGTAAAGCTAAACCAGATGAAGTAAAAAAGGCATAGATTAAATAAATGGCACAAACTATTACATTTGATAAAATAGAAATAACAAATAAATTAGTAAATAATTTCGACACTTTCTCTTTATTGTCACGTATTTTACTTATTTCTCTAATACCAAAAGTATATAAACCAAAAGAGCCAAAAGTTAAAAATACTTGAAATTCGGCAAAAACAGCATTATAAGTTCCATATAATTCGACATCAAGTAATCTTACAACAAATGGTCCAACAAATAAAGGAACAACAATATTGACAAAACTTAAAATAGATTTATATATTGTATTTTTAAATAATGACTTTTTCATTTTTTATTCCTTTCACTATGATTAAATTATAACATTTATAAGTATAGAATGCTACTTAAAGAGAACTAGCTAACAGTCCTTTTTTAAATATTCAAGATAACTTTTTCTGGTATTTAAATAATAACAATGGGGAGCTACTCTTTTATCTTTAGGCGGAAGCTCCATATAGTTACCATACATATTGTGTAAATATGCATCACTATCTATAGGAATATTAGCTTCAATATCTTCAAACTTAGCTAATTTTCCTTTGCCAAAATAGGCAAGCTTTTGAATTTCCCGATTACCATATGCCCCACAAAAAGAACCAACATATTTGCAACTATCAAAGTCTAATTTTTGAGAAAATTTATTTGCTATCTCTAACATATTACAATTAATATATTGTAGCGATAATAAAAAATAATAAAAATATCTTATCTTATTTCTTATTCCCTTAGTTTTTAATTTTTGGTTTTTAAAATTATATATTTCTTTTAATTTAAAAAATTTATGTAAATTTTTAATAGCTTGTTTTTCGGTATTTCCCATGCCATCTAGAGGAAAAACATCAATAAATATGCCTTTATTAATATTTAAATTAGTATCATTTTCTTCTATAAAAGTCGTATTACTATTTCTAATTTTAGCAAAAAGATTATAATAATTTTTTTCGGTTTTAATCGTTTGAACAAATAAATATTTAGGCAATAACTTTTGCGCCTTTGCTAAAAATATTTCATAATCTTTTCTAGGCATTGCTACATCAATATCATCATCCCAAGGAATAAAGCCTTGATGTCTAACACATCCTATCGCGGTACCCCCAACTAAGTAATAGCGTAAATTTAACTTTTGACAAACTTTAATAAATTCTTTTAAAATATTTAATTCTACATTGTGTAATTCAGTTAATTCTTTTTTGCTTATTTTCATATTATTCACTCTTTTCATTTGTATTCTTCACATTATAAAAATTGAAAATATTATAATCACTTTTTTTAATATAATAAATCGTAACATTAAAGATATATATTAACTCTTGGCGTAATTTTCATTTTAATAGTTGGTGATGAAAATATTCTTTATCAAATGTACTAATAATCCACTTTGAAGAATTAAAATAGCTATTATCATATCAAAAAAGTGGAATAGCTAAAAAGAAACACTCAACTCATTTATCACACCTATAACATTATAAATGATAAACAAAGAAAAAGAAAGTATTTTAACTTTCAAAAATTTTTATATTGGTAATAGTAATCTTAAAGCAAATTTCCATAAAGGCATTTTTTTAGAAATATTTAATCTAGGTAATTTTAAATTATCATCTTTAATATCAATTTTGCGATGGTTTTTATCTGGACCAAATGTAAATGCTAATTTAAAGTTATTATCTTTTAAGGCTTTAACATAATCATCATTATATGCTCCAAACGGATATGCTAAATATCTAGTTTTATATACTTTATCCATCTTTTTAATATCATTGTTTACTTCTTCATAAGTTTTCTCGCCACGAATATGTAAATCATAAGTATGAGATGCTATTTCTATATTAGGATATTCTTTTTTTATTTTTTCTATAGTATCCATATTAAAATATTGTTCATTATCACCATTTTCAACATATTTGCCAACAACAAAAACCACACCGTTCATATTATATTTCTTTAATATAGCAAAAGCATATTTATAATTATTATAATAACCATCATCAAATGTAATTAAAACACTTTTATGACTCTTTTTACATTGTTTATTTTTCCAACAATTTAAATCTTTTAAGGTAAGTGATTTATAGCCCATTTTCTTTAACAATTTTATTTCCTCTTCAAATTTTTCTAAATCAATAATCATACTATCATTAGTAGCATTTTCTTTTTTTGGCAAAACAGCATGATATCCTAAAACAGCAATTTTATTATCATTACCTATATAAATAGATGTTACTATTATACTTAATAATACTAATATAGACATTAAAATTATTATTGTTCTCTTTTTCATTAATACTTTCCTCATTTTTTATTACACATCATATATTTTATCTATTTGTTTTAGCTCATTAAAGGTATCTATTTCAATTATATCTTCAAAATGACATTCTCTAATAGTAATTTTATAATTATTCTTTTTAACATCTAATTGTACTTGTTCCCAATATTTTTCTTTACCACCAGGAGATAAGTAAACTTCTTCAATATCTTGCGCTAATTTTTTACCATCTTCTTCATTATAATAAGATATACCTACCATTTGATAGCAGTTAATTCCCCCAATTTTTTCATTTACTATAATGTTATTTTTAACTTCTACACACCAATCTTCTGTTCTTGCAACTGGTATACCTAAAAAATTACTAGAATATTCATATTTTTGGATTAAATTAGGATTTGATAAATATAAATCGGATTCTAAAACATAAGCATTTTCTAATAAATCTTTAGCAAGATAAGCAGATGATATATTATTAGCTTCATTATATTTAACATTTTCGATAAATTTAATATTAGGGTATTTATGTAATAATATTTCAAATTGTTCTCCTAAATAACCTCTTACAATATAGATTTCTTCAATCCCAGCTTTAACTACAGCATCAAGAAGTGTCTCAATAATTCTTTTACCATGAACAAGGACTAAAGGCTTGGGAGTATTTAGGGTAATTGGTACCATTCTAGAGCCAAAGCCTGCTGCTAAAAAGATAGCTCTTTTTACTCTATATGGTTCTAGTACTGCTAAACCTTTTTTAGTAATTGCATTATTTTCATCAATTAATTTTTCATTTAATAATTCATTAATTATTTTATTTACTAGCCCTACTGATATATTAGTAAAATTGGCAATATCTCTTTGCGATATTTTATTTTTATTTTTTTCAATTGTTACTAAAACATCAAATTGTTTTTTAGTTAGCTTCATACATATACTCCCTTCTATTATCTTTTCTATTTATTAAATATATAACTCCTTTTATTATAATATTAAATATTAAAATGATTAATGATATTATTGCTGCTTCTCCTAGCATCATATTACCTTCATAATTATTAATTAATAAAGATAATGGCATTGTTCTTGTATTAAATAAGAAAGTGACTGCCGAAATAGTTATCATTGAGTTAACAAAGAAATAACTGAGCATTTCTCTAATTGTTTTTTTTGTACACGGAATAATAACATCTTTAATTATTTTAAATAAACTTATATTACAAGTTTTAGCTACTACTTCATAATTAGGATTAACTTTTTGCATGGCATTATAGGCCATTAGATAAGGTGTTGCAATAAAGTGAATAATATTAACTAAAATAAGAATAGTAAAAGTATTATAAATAAATGTGCCATTAAAACTAATAGTATAAGATAAACCTAAAACTATACCAGGTATAGCTAGAGAACATATAGTAAGTAAATGTAGTAATTTAACAAATTTATTTTTAACTCTAGCTGTAACATAAGCTGTAAAATAACTAATTATTGTCCCAAATATAGCTACCATTATTGAGATAAATAAAGAATTAAAAATATAATCAGTTATACCACTAGCAAATACATAATTAATATGATTAAAAGAAAATCTATTATTTAAAACAACATTATCAACAAAAGCATAATAAATAAATGAACCAAGTAAAACAGTAATAAAAATTATTACAAAATATAAACCTATTTTAGTAAAAATATCTCGCAATTTATTTTGTCTAACATGGTATTTTTTAGTCTCTCCATCACTACTTGTATAATCTTTAAAGAAGGTATCAAATAAGAATGATATTAAAGCTGGTATAAGTAAAAATAAACCAATCATTGTTCCCTTAGAATAATTAAGTAGGCCAATTACTTCTTTGTATAGTAATACTGGTAATGTAATAAATTTACCACCAACAGCTAAAGGCACACCATAATCAGTAAATATCATCGTAAATACGGCAAAAAATGAAGATAATAAAGGTTTCTTTAAATAACATAATGTTACCTTTTTAAATGTTTGCCATTTATTAAGTCCTAGAATTTCTGCTGTATCATACATATTATTATCAATATAATTATAACCATCATCAATAATTAAAAAGGCAATTGGAAAAGAATAAATAACTGAACCCATAATTATACCTAAACTACCAATGATATTAAAATTAAATATTCGAGAAATTATTCCATTAGTACCAAATAAATTTATTAAACCTAGACCATGAGATATTGATGGTATTAACATCGGCAGTGTTATTAATAATTTTAAAATCGATTTATGTTTAATATTAGTTCTATTTAAAGTAAAAGATAAAAAGAATGCTAGTAATACTGATATAACTGTAGCAATACTAGTTACAAATAATGAATTAAACATAGCTTCTTTAAATGCCCCAGATGTAATTAGATTTTGAAAACTATTATTACTAAAATCAATTTGTAATAACATATTTATTAAAGGAAATACTACAGATATTAATAAAAATATAAAAATAAAGATACTTAATTTACTTCTCTTTTGCATTATAAATCAATCCCTGTACATTTTTCTATTGATCTTACTTTTTCGACTAAATGATCTTGAACAAATGATTTAACATAATCATTTATTGGCTTATTAAATATATTATGAGGAGTATCTATTTGTTCAATATTTCCCTCTTTCATAATCATAACTCGATCAGATAATGAGAAGGCTTCTTCTTGATCATGGGTAATAAAAATCATCGTAGTATTAAACTTCTTTTGGATTTCTTTTAATTCTTTTTTCAAGATTAATTTATTATCAGCATCTAATGCCGATAAGGCTTCATCAAATAAAATTATATCAGGATTTAATGCGAGCGTTCTTGCAATTGCTACTCTTTGCATTTGACCACCAGAAAGCTCATGGGGATATTTATTTAAATGTTCTTCCATATTTAACATTTTTAAAATATCTAAGCTTTTTTCTTCGGCTTTTTTCTTATTTTTTAATTTTATATTTAAAGCATACATAACATTATTTAAAACTGTCATATTAGGAAATAAAGCATAGTTTTGAAAAACTATGCCCATATTTCTTTTAGCGGGATCTAATTTATTAATATTCTTACCATTTTTAATAATTTCACCACTATCTAATGTTTCAATACCAATAAGTATTTTTAAAAGTGTTGTTTTACCACAGCCAGATGGCCCTAAAATAGATAAGAATTCACCATCATTAACAGTAAAAGAAATATTATTTAGAACAGTTTTTTTATTGTATGTCTTGCTTAAGTTTTTAACTTCAAGACTAACCATTTACCTCACTACTCCATTTTTCTGTTAATTCATCTTTTAGTTTGTTATCATCTATGCCTTTCATATCAGCCATTTTTAAATCAGTTGGATAATTATCAACATTATTTTTTTGATTTTTTAAAATAACATCAGGCATAAAATTTTCTTTATCATATTTATTAAAATCATTTAAAATCCATTCAAATACTTCTTTTAAATGTTCTTTATTTTCTCTATTCTTAATAATAGAAATTGATGTTGTATTATAAGGCGCACCAGTCTTTAAAGTAACAATTTTAAAATCATACCCATCATTAATATCTTTAGCGCCTTGAGATGTCATACCCATCGCAATAGCAATTTCGCCTTGTTTAAGTAAGTTTGTTGGACCAGATCCTGATGTAGTAAATTCACGAACATTACTTTTTAACTTTTTAAAATAAGCTAAGGCATCTTTTTCACCCATAATATTTACGGCATTTAAATAAAAGGCATAACCCGTACCAGAAGTTGATGGATCTGGCATAGAAATTAAATTCTTATAATCTTTTTTTAATAAATCTTCATAAGTTTCAGGTACATCTAATTTATGTTCTTTAAAATATTTGTTATCTATTATTAGATTCATAGTGTATTTATCCCAAATATAATATTTGTTAGAACTAATAACACCATCTTCATAAATATCAGTACTAAAATCTGATAAATCTGCAAAATAATCTTTTAAATTTTCCATATGTGATGTTTCTAAACCTAGTATAATATCAGCCTCAATATTTTCTTTTTCATTTTCTATTTTAGCCGCTACATTACCAGTAGCCATTTGTTGAACTACAATGTTCAAATCTGGAAACTTTTCTTTAATTTGTTCTTTTAAAGCTTGATTCCTTTCTTCTTCCATTGATGAATATATAACTATTGATTCACTCTTACCACAACCAGCTATTAACATTGTTAAAAATAGCCCCATAATTATTGCAAACACTTTTTTCATAGTTCACTCCCCGTTCAATATAACTACTATATCGCAAAAAAATGAACACGTCAACCATTAGATAAAAAAAGAAAGATTTTTCACTTTCTTTTGCGTTTTTTTCTTTTTCTATCCTCTTCTAAAATATTATATTCTTCTTCGTCCTCTTCATCATTAACAACTTCTATTTCGTTAACATCTTTTTCTTCAACTGCTTCTTCTATTTCTTTCTTTTTATTTTTCTTTTCTTTTGGCTTTTCTTCATCTAATATAGAATCATTTGCCAATTTATTCTTTTTTCTTTTGTTCATATTTAAAGTAATAATACAAATTAGAGATAAGAATAGACCAACACCAAAGGCAATAATAACATAGAAATATAAATTGTTTTGTTTAAGAAGAGCATCAGTTAATTCTTGATCATATAATGTAAATGTCTTATTAACTGTATCATAAGTATAAAAATCTTTTTTACCAGTAGCAACATTCATCCCATAAACAACATAGAATTTAGAATTATCATTAAGTCTAAATACTTCATAATTTTGACCATCTATTTTAACATTTGCTTTAGTAAGTTTATCTAACTTGCCATCATAATTTAAAATGACAATATTTAAACTAGTCCCTACTATTTCTTTATACTTAGTATATTTACCATTATTATAAATAAAGTTTACTATTTTACCTTCGCTATCTTTTAGTCCTACTAAAGTATAATTTATTTTATCATTATGACATGCGGGAATAGTAAATTCCCCAATTGTAACTTCACTTTCCGCATACAAGGAAGGACAAGTATAGTTTTCTCTTAATTTAATTACAGTATAATCTACGCCAGCATCACTTACATTAATGGGATGTTCGTCAATTACATTAACAATTAAATTATAAGTTTTTTCACTACCATTTTCCGCTCTTACAACAATTTTTATATTATTAGCGCCTTCAACTAATTCAACTTCACCAGCACCACTTACTGATGCTCTGCTATCATTTTTAGTAGCTTTAATATTTACTGTCTTAGTACCTTCTGGAACCGTTACAGAATAATCTAAAACATCTTTTTTAAACTCTGGTGTTATTTCAAAGCCTTCTACTTCTAAACCCTTTAAATTATTATCTTTAGAATAAGATGCTTCTAATTCTTTTTGGGTAATAATTGAAATAGTTTTAGAACCAGGACTTAAAGTTATAGCACTTTCATCAGTTGCATATGCTTCATAATTACTTATTTTTAAATTAGTTGAGCCTGATTTTTTTGCTTGAAATGTAAATGTATATTTTTTAGAACTAACTCCAGTTGCAACTGAATCAACCATTTTATTGCCACCAAATTCAGTTGATGCTGAAGTTAATTGTAAATAATTGCTATCATAATCTAAAGACATTGACCAACTACCAATAGATACATCACTAGACAAAGTAACAGTAACTGTTACCTTATTACCAACTACTACTTTATTAGTACTACTAATGGTAACTGATCCTGATGCTGCATTTGTTATAAGTGGTAAAGCAAAAGCAGCAATTAATGTCAATAATAATAATCTTATTTTTTTCATAAAATTTCCTTTCTATATTTTTATTGATTAATACTGGAAATACCAGCAATACTTTTTTGAACTTGTAATAAATCTAGGGCATTTATTTTTCCATCTCCTGATGTATCACCAGCTAAAGATTTTGCACCGCTCAAAGAATAAATGCCAGCAATATTCTTTTGTACTTGTAGTAAATCTAGAGCATTTATTTTTCCATCTCCTGATGTATCACCATGAATTATTACTGTTAAAGTTTCATTTGTTTCCGCATTTTTTACTGTTATTTTATAACCAGTCCCAATAATACCATCACTAACTGCATTACCATCGACATTTTTTATTGTTACTGAATTTGCTCCTGCTATACTTTCAATTGTGTTTTTTACATTTTTAATACTCGTATCAGCATTTATGCCAGAAATATATCCACTTGAATATTTATAACCACTACTAACTATTATAGTACTTATAGCAAGTTTTGATGGATCAGTACTATCTGGAGTGGAAACAGCGCCACTATTAACTGTATAGTTTGAATTATCCATATTATTATATATAGGAATATAGAAAACAAAACTATTAGACAATAATCCAAGTTTACTATATGAATTATAAGTTGATTTAGCTTCACTAGATGGGGCTTGAATATTAGTCATATATTGATGACTATATACATTTCCATTATTTGGAACTACATTATATTTTTGCAAATATCCAGAGTATTGACCAGCTTGAATATATGAAGAATAAATACTATCAGCACCGCCTTTTAAAGCATTTTCTAATCCTTTCCAATTATGATTTTTAGCATAAGCTAATCCACATTCCGTTGGACTTTTGCCAGTAGCACATGTATCACTAACACCATAATTATAAAAATTATAATAGTCTTCATAACCAGGATATACGCCACTATATAAATTATATTCGCTTGTCTTGGCTCCTAGTTCTTGTAATACTCTGCTAGCAATAAAAACAGGGCTTACTTTAGATTTTTTACCAGCATTAACTAAAGCACCACCAAAATCATGATTCAATTCAACATGATATTTATAGAACGCTGCATGATCTATAACATCTATTGCAGCAGGTTTATAAGCATTTGTCAATTTATCGTTATAACTTAAATGTTCAAATTGAAAAATATATTTTTCATTAAGCCAATTACGAGGATCCATATAATAAGCTACTGCAGTTGAAGAGGCTGGATACCAACTTTTAGAATATGGATTTTTACAAGATTTATCAATATTTGAAGGATCACTATTTTCAATATAACTTGTACCACATTCACTTTCTTTATTAACTGCAGTACTCCAATCAAGGCCAGTTAAAACAGCTTTAAAGTCCCAATTAGGGTATTTACTTTTAAGTTCACATAATCCTGGCCAATAAGTGGCAGGAAATCCAGCAATTGAAAATTCTTTTTCACAATTAGTAGTTGGATTTACATTATATACCAATTCTTTTTTTTCAACATATTTACTACAAACATAACCTGAAGCACTTGCCTCATAATAAATTTTATACCATCCACCACTGCAACCTTTTTCATCTTTATATAATTCATCACTAACCATATTATATTCAGCATTTTTTACTAAAGTTTTTACACTACTATAATTAGTTCCGGGACCTTGTCTTAAATAAACCCCTGAACCAGTTATTTTTGCGCGATAAGACATAGCATAACTAATATTTACATTAATCATAAACAAAATAGCAAATAAACAAATATACTTTAAATACTTCTTTTGCATATTCTATGCCTACTTTCTTATATTATTTTACCATAAATTTTGATGTATTTTGTCAATTTGCAATAATTATTGTCAAATCTTTTCATAATATTGACATATTTACTCTATATTTTTTATATATTTTATATTATAATAGCATTATTAAAAGAAAAGGGAGATAGTTATGGGCAAAACATTTGATGGTATTGATATATTTTTCATTGTACTTATTTCCATTTATCTAATTGTTCTCGTTTTATTTATTACAATCTTTATATGCAATTATTATGAAGTTAAAATCAATTTAAAACCAACTAAGAATAAAAACAATAAAGCAAAAAATAATGCCAAGCAAACTAAAAAAAGTAGTAAAACATCTAATAATAAAAAAGCTACTTCTACTAATAAAAAGAAAAAAAATAATAAAAAAACTACCAAGACTACCAATAAAAAGAAAAATTATAAAGCTAATGTTTCTTATGTTAAAAATAATCCAAAAAAGAAAGAGAGAAAAACAACTAAATAGTTTTCTCTCTTTTTATCTCTTTAGTTTCTCTATTTAATGCTTTGGCTAAATACTCACCATTAACACTAAAATGAATTAATAAATCTAATATATCTTCTCTATCTTTTACTAGAGGAATAACTTTTTCTAATGGTAAAGTATTAATTAACATTAAATAATATATTATTTCTTGAACAAGTTTTATACCATTCTCATCAATAAAAGTATTTTCTAAATATTCTTGCCATTCAGGTAGTAATTCCATTTTTACCCCTATATGAGAATTCACTAATAATATATTATCAATAGTATTGTTTACTTCTTTACTACTACTAGTTTTTTTAACAATTTCTAATTGTGGTTCTTTTTCTTCAACTTTTTCTGAAACCATTTTATTATTAATTGGATATTCTTCTAAATCAGCTAATTTTTTATCACAAATCATAGGAATAAAAATTAAACCATTCATACCTACAGCAAATGCTATAGGAAATCCCAAAACATTAAGAATATTTAAACCATTTACTCCGCTATAATTTCCTAAACTAATTCCACAACCAACTATAGAACAAAATATTAAAAAGCCATTACAAAATGCACTACTCTTAATAATATTCAATATTTTCTTTTTTTTCTCTTTATTCATAAAAAAATCCCCCTTTGGAATTAGGAGTTATTATAGCACAATCAAATATTTTGTCAATTTTATTTGTTACCAAGATGTAGTAAACTAGATGTGGGAAAATAAATTTTTTCTAAAATAAAAGAGAAAACACTCAAAATTTTAAAAACAGTTATATAATTAAATTATCAAAAATAAATATACTGACCTTGATACGAACTCGAAGTTCAAAGGTTTTAAGGAGTTGTTTTCTCAATGAATATATTAACACTTTTTAATTCATTTGTTAACCATTTATCAAATATTTTAGATAATAATTTATTCCTGCATGAATTAGAACATAATCTTTCTGATTCAACTAATTCTTTAAATCTTGATATTTTAAAACAAATTTTGGAATATTTAGATTTAGAATATAAAAATTCTAAAGAAAGAAAGGAGAAGTATTATGTCCAGCAAACTAGAGAAAGAACTTTAATCACTTCCTTAGGTATTGTTACCTTTAATAAAACTTATTACAAATCTAAAAAGAAAATTAATGGTAAATACCAATATTATAGTTATTTAGAAGATTATATTGGCATTGATAAATGGGCTAAACTTTCTTTATCTGCTGAAGTTGCTTTAATAAACAACGCTTTAGATAATGGGTGTTCTTGGGCTTCTAAAAATTCTATCCCTAATTATATTGTTTCCAGACAAACCATTTCTCAAAAAATTAAAAATATTAACTATAATTATGTCGAACCTCTTAAGAAAAGAAACACCCCTTCAACTATTTATATTGAAGCTGATGAAGTTCATGCCAATCTTCAATTTAAACATTCCAATTTCAAAAAGAATAAAATTGTTCCTGTTATTCTTACTCACGAAGGGCATCTTGAAGACTTTGCTAAGAAAAAACAACTTAAAAATACTCATTATATCGCTTCTTCTATTTTGAAAACTAATCTTCTTTGGAATGAAACATATAATTATCTTGATTCTATTTATAATCTTGACGAAGTTAATACTATATTTATTTCTGGTGATGGTGGTGCTTGGATTAAAGGTTATGATGAAGCTTTTCCTAATGCTATTTATGTCCTTGATAAATTTCATTATCGTAAAGCTTTAAATTCTATCTTTAAAAGACAATCTCCTTTAACTGAAATTGCTGATGAATATCTTCACAGTAATATGATTGATGAATTTAAAATCCTTGTTAAATCTCAAATTGAACTTTTCCCTGATCAAAAGGATTTATTTCTTAAAAATCAAAAATATCTTTTAAATAATATTGAAGGTATTATTAATCAACATCATCCTTTATACAACTGTCCTTGTTCTATGGAAGGTCATATCTCTAACAAATATGCTAAATTTATTACTTCTAGACCTCATTCTTATTCTTCTGATGGTCTGGAAAATACTATTCAACTTCTTACTATGAAAGCTAACAACATTTCCCTTAATGAACAAATTTATCACAATTTTAAATATGGTTCCTCTTTTTACAAAAAACTTAATCTTCAAAAATTTATTTCTAATTTTAGATTACAATCTAATCACCATTTTGATAATCTTCAAAAATATAATATTGAACATTCCATTGATAATTCTTCTTTCTCTCTAAAAGATAACTATCGACTTGATTATTTTCTTTCTAAAAGAAATTAAAAAAATACAAATTTAATTATATAACTTGTATTTTTTCTCTTATTTTTTCCAACATTTACTTTACATCACCTGTTACCAAAAAGAAAGATTTCTCTCTAATGAATTAGATTGTATTATACTAGTGTTGATGAGAGAAACCTAACATTAATTTTCTTGTTCACTATCACTATCTGGCAAAGTGCCATGAATTACTGTATATAGTTCATCTAAAGCACATTGAACATCAGTACAATTAGTATATGATACTTCTGTACATTGATCACCAGTACAATTTGGCGGAATTTTTATAATATTATTATAAATTAATAAATCAGCAGATGGATAATCATAATATAGTGTACAATATACTTCTTTGTTAGTTTTAATATTAACACCTATTTTCCCTCTAGATATAGCATTTGCTACAGCTTGACCATTTTTATCAATACAATAGCTTTTGGTAAGATTTAAAGCATATCCTTTAGGAAAACTATTTTTGTCTTGCGCTATATGAGTATCACTTGCTTCTATTCCAGTATATGCTTTATAACCACCTTTATCATCTGGAACCATTATGGCAAGCATACCTTTATTTTGCATTTCTCTCAATCTTACTTCAGGTAGGTTACTTATTTTATTTAATAATTTTGGCACAAAAAGTACTGTTACAAATACAAGTAATAAAGCTACGATAATAGCTATTTCTTTTTTATTTAGTTTTTTTATTTCTTCTAATAATTTATTAATTTTCTTTTTCATCTACTAGTCTCTTTTCTACTATATATTCATTATAACATTAATTATGGTAATTTAATACATATTTTTAGCAAAAAAATAAGAGTTGTGTAAACCCTTATTAATTTAAATCATAATTATATACACCATGTATCTTTAATAAATCATCTTCCGTAGGTTGTTCAACCACATATTTATCATCTTCTTTAGTTACTGTAAATATAATCGTATATTCAACTCTTTCAGTAGTATCTTTCATTTTATCTAGTTTATAATCCGTATATTTTTCGGGATCATATTCACCTTTATCATTATTAAACTCATCACGATTATTTTCTAAATATATGGAAGCATCATCTTGAGCTTTATATAAATCATATACTTCTATTTTAACTGTTACATAACTTACTTCATTATCATATTCTTCTTCTAATATTTCATAAGATAAATCTTTATATTGTTTTTTTAAGATATCTCGATATTTTTCTTTTTGCTTTTCCGTTAAATCTTCTTTTTCGACTTGACTTTCTAAGTCTATTAAAACTTCACTATCTAGTGTTTTATATTGTTTTAAATAATTTTCGGTAGCCATTCTCGCATTACTTTCACCACAAGCAGTAAGTAATAAAATCATTAATAATAAAGGTAGTATTTTTTTCAAACTAATCACATCCTAACTTTATTATTAACTAACTAATTATTTTTATACATTATTATAAGACATCTTAATTAAGTCATAAATATGATATTCCTTTTTAGTTAAATTACCATCTAACTTATGAAGCATTTTATTTTTCATTTCTATTACATTATCATTTAGTTCATTAAACCATTCTAAATAAATATATTTAAGTTTACTATAATTTTTATTTTTATAAATACTTTCTATTTCCGTTTTAATTAATTTTTTTACTTTTAACTCTTGTCTAGTATCTTTTAATATTTTATCTTTTTTGATTACTTCGTAATCTAGTTTACTAACAGATATATTATACATAAATTCATTAATACTAATTTCATCATCTAAAAATATACTGCTTTTACTAGTTACTATTCCTTCATCATTAAACTCTATTGCTATATTATTTTTGCCATCACTAAATATGGAGGCATATTTTAAAGTATTATTTTGTTTTAATTTTGTTTTATCCAAAATAGTTTTTAAAAATTCTTTCGTTACTTTAACAATATCAAAAAGTAAATGATGCATTGTTTTACCATCAACATGAATAATAGGAATCTTTTTAATATATTCTACGGCATCATTTTCATCCCATTCATAAAACATATAAAAACTATCTTGAAAATTTAATAAAATATCATAGTAATAATCCATTTTGTTTATTCCTTCCTAAAGATAAAATAATTAAAATTATACCAATAAAAAACAAATCGCAATAAATACTTCTAATAATAAAATAAACAAATTCGAAAAAACTATACCCTACAATTAACAAATTTAAGTAAAGAGTAATAAAAAATAAGCCAACTGTAGCTAAAATAAAACCAATCATAAATAAACAAATATTAAACATACTATCTATAATATTCTATTTCTATTTTAGAAAAAATATTATATAATTAATTAAGGTGATAACAATGGATTATTTGAAATATATTATTTTAGGCTTTATTCAAGGTATAACGGAACCACTACCAATATCTTCTAGTGGACATATCTTTTTATTTAAAAATTTATTTAATACAGATATCTTTCAAAATTCCTTTAGTTTTGAAATAATATCTAACTTTGGTTCATTTTTGGCTATTCTATTTATTTTTAGAAAAGAAATAATAGAACTTATTAAAAATTTCTTTGGCTTTTTATTTAGTAAAAAGAATAAGGAAGAAAATAAAGAAGGTTTTATCTATATAATGAAATTAGTAGTATCTACTATTCCTGTAGGTATTGCCGGATTTTTACTTAATGATTATTTAGAGAGTCATTTTAATTCTTTAAAAATTTTAGGTTTTACTTTTTTATTTACAGCTTTAATGCTTTATTTAGTCAGAAATATTAATGGTAAAAAAACAAGTAAAGATATTACTTGGAAAGACGCCATTATTATTGGTTTATTTCAAATGGTTACCATAATACCTGGTATATCAAGAAGCGGCACCGTTTTAGTGGCTTGTTTAATTTGTAAGTTAAAAAGAGATGATGCCCTAAAATATACTTTCTTGTTATATTTTCCAGTAAGTGTTGGAACAATGCTTCTTAAAGTTCCTGATTTACTTGAAACTAGCACATCTCTATTATTACCATATCTAAGCGGTATGTTAGTGGCTTTAGTAATAACATATCTATCTTACAAATGGCTTAGCAATATTGTTAAAAATGGTAAATTATGGCATTTCTCTATTTATTGTATGTGCCTTGCTTTATTTATCTTTATATATTTTAGATAATTATTTAATATAAAAGATTGGCTTAAATACTAGTCAATCTTTTATATTAATTTTATATAGTTTAATACAAAAATAGGAGTCTCAATTAAACTTAATTCTTTTTTCTTAATGTTCTTTTTAAAGTGTTTTTATTGACATAATTTTGAAGAGGTAAAGAAAGGGAACCTTCATAATTTATATATACTTCATGCATAGCCCTTGTAATAGCAACATAAAGTAATTTTAAATCAATATTAGATAGACCATATGTAACATCATTACCATTAGCAATAATTACTGCATCAAATTCTAATCCTTTGGCTAAGTAAGAAGGAACTATGCATAATCCTCCTTTATATTCTGTATTTTGTTCAGTAATTAAAGCAATATCTAAACCATATTTTTGCAATTTGGTATAAATATCTTTTCCTGATTTTAAATCTTTTGTAATAATAGCTATAGTAAGATAATCTTTATCTAATAAGTGTTTAATTTCCATAATTAAAGTAGGAATACTATTATTTTTGGTAATTTCATTTATTTTTATTTCTTCTTTACTTCGAGCAATACATAGAGCTTCCATATATCCTAATTCTTTTAAAACTTCATTAGCTAAATCCGAAATTTCCGTAGTAATTCTATAACTTTTATTAAGAACTAATAAATTAGCTTCTTGATTAAAGACTAAATCATTTAAAACTTTCCAATTCTTAATAGATGTATAATCATAAATAGATTGATTAATATCTCCAAAAACATCAAAATAGGATTTAGGAAAAATCTTTTTTAACACATAATATTGGGCCAAACTTAAATCTTGACCTTCATCAATAACTAGGTGTTGGTAGTTTTTGAATTTACCACTACCATTTAATAAAAAACTAATTAAAGCCAAAGGGGCCAAATCATCATAACTTACTTTTTTACCATTAAGATTGCTATTTATTTCCTCTTTTAATTCTTGATTATTTAAATTATTTATAAATTCTTCATATAAAGTTAATGGTTTTATTTTTAAAAAGGAAAAATATTCTTTTAAAGTATTAGGACAACCTTTTTTTATTTCTTGACTCATCCTATCATGATATGCCAATATTTCTTTTCTTCTTTCACTATCCTTTGGCAAAGATAAATACTCATCTCGATAACGAAGCCATAAATCATGAATTAAATCATCAGCATTATCTTTTATTTCCTTTGTTAAATTTTTAATAAAGATGCTGACTTTTTCATTATAGCTTAAAGATGTATTTAAAAATTTATTATAAATTATTTGTAATTTTTCTTTATTTACTAAAGTTAATCCTTCATAAGTAATATCTTTTTGTAAATGATGAATGACATAATTTTCAATATAATTTTCAAGTAAATGTAAAAATTCTAAAGAGTTTTTATACTTAATAATATTTAAATCACTTTTATTATTTAAAACATTTTCTAAAGTTACATTTCTACTAGTAAACCGTACATTACCAATTAAACTAGTAGCAATTTCTTCAAAAGTATACTCACATACATTTTTTATATCTAAATCAGGTAATAAGTCCGCAATAAAATTTAAAAAATATTTATTAGGACCAATAATCATAAATTCTTCATCTTTAATATTCCGTTCATTATTATATAAAAGATACGCTATTCGATGTAAAGCAACCGTTGTTTTACCTGAACCTGCCACTCCTTCAATAATATTATGTTCCATTAATGGTCTTCTAATAATTTGGTTTTGCTCTTTTTGAATAGTGGCAATAATGCTTTTTAATCTAGCATCTAAATTTTCTTCTAAATATTCAACTAAAATATTATCATCAGATAAAACATCTTCTTCTGCCACTTTTTTTAATATGCCATCTTTAATAATAATTTGTCTTTTACTTAAAATATCGCCCTTATATTTTTGATTGTTAAAATCATATTCGCATGGTCCAATACTATAATCGTAATATAAAGAACATATAGGGCTACGCCAATCATAACAAATGCTTTCATTATCCGAAGAAGTAATAGATTTTTTACCAATATAAATTAAATTAAATTCACCTGTATCTTTACTTTTAAATTCAAAACGGCCAAAATAAGGATTATTTAAAACACTTTTAAGTCTACTTACTTCAGTAGCATACATACTCATTAAAGCTTGTCTATTAAATTGGGTTCCTCTTTGTCCCTCTTTAAAACCAATTTTAAAATTCTCTTGCTTTTTAAAATTTTCTTCTGCTATAGTAATTTTTTCTTGAATTAAAGAAATAACTTCTTTTAATTTTTTTTCTTCATATGCAAATATATCTTCATTCATAACCATTCCCCCTCAATTATTAATCTAGATATTTATTTATTTCTTCTAAATCTTCAATTGTTTCGATATCTTCTTCTTTTTTAGTAGTAAACAATAAAGAATGCCAACCATATAATCTTGGTTTTACATAATCACTATTTAAATTATCCCCAATATGAATAAATTCAGCACTTTTACAGTTTAATTTCTTTTCAATTACGCGATAACTTTCCTCATCACTTTTTGTATAGCCCATTTCATAAGAATAAAAAATATCATCGACAACATCTTTTAAACAATCAATACTTGTTTTTTGTAAATTACTCGTGTTAGAAAATAAAATTACTTTATATCCTCTTTTTTTAAAGTCTTTAATAACTTCTATATCATGAGAACTAACTTTTTCTTTGGAATCACAATATTTATTTTTAATAAACTCTACTATATCATTATTAGAAGTGATATCTAAATTAACACAAAATTTATTAACTAATTCTTCTAAAGAACCTTTTTGTTTTTGAAAAACATCTTTAAAACTTTTTCGAACTAAATCAAGATCTTTATTTACTAATTTGGCTAATTCTTTAATACTATGATCTTTATCATAATTACCTTTAAGTAAAGTTCCCCCTATATCAAGAGATATTACCTTTATCATATTCTTCCCATCCCTTTTTAATTACTTCGGTAATAAAATCATTTTTACCTTTAGTATATTTAGGTCTTTCGTCTTTATATAATTTAGCTAATTCTTTTTTTAAATCGGCATATTTTTGAATATATTCAGGATGTTCAATTAAATATTTTTTAAAGATTATTTGATCATAATATGTTTTACTACCTTTTTCTGTAAAATGTAGATAATGAGTTCTTGCATCTTCTGGTCCTTTAGCAAAGAACATCCGATCTTCAACTCCTTGAGGGCCTCTATTTTCATAATCGTAATTTTTTAAAATATCCTCTATTTTGGGAATATCTTTTAAACTTTTAATAACCACTAAAATATCAATAACTGGTTTAGCACATAAACCTTTAATAGATGTACTACCTACATGATGAATTTCCAAAATGTAATCTTTCAAAACTTCTTTTAATAATTTTTCTTCTTGTTCATATTCTTGAGCCCAATTATCATCAAATGGAACTAATTCCACAATTCCTCTTTTTAACGCCATAAATAACCCTTCTTTCTAAAAAAATTATAACATGTTCCTCTTAATTTAACAATTATTATGTCTTTCACCTATTTTTAACTTTAATTTTTTATAAATTTCTCTATCATCTTCTAAACCAATTTTATCAGTCCTTGGATCGTGAAAATCTGATCCCTTAGTAATTAATAAATTATTTTTTAAACAAAAGAGAGCTAAATCATTAGAATAAGCTAAATTCATTTTTAAGTTCTCTACTTCAACTCCCATTAATCCTAAATCTTTCAAATCTAAAATTGTACTTTTTAAATCTTGAATAGATAAATTTAAAATATTGGGATGAGCAAGAATGCTTACACCTTTATACCGATTAATAAGTCTTATAACTTCTTGCGGTTTAATTTTTTTATTAGGAACATAATATTTTTGTCCTAGGCCAATTAAATTTTGATAAGCACTTAAAACATCCGAAACATAATGTTTATAAATCAAATATTTTACTAATTTTCTTTTATCTAATATATTATAATTAAAATTATTTTCCGCTAAATATTTGATAACTTTATATTCACTGATATCATAACCATCATTTTGTAATAAATTAATAACTTTTAAGGTCACTAATTCATTTTGAAATTTAATCCTTTTTAAAAAATAATTTAATTCTTGAGGATTCAAAATACCATATCCTAAAATATGCATATTGGTAACTGTTGTATTAAATTCAATACCATTAATTATCTCTATATCGCTATTATTTTCTTGAATTTCTGAAGAAGCAAAGTCATGATCTGTTATGGCAATTGCAGAACAATTATTTTGTAAAGCCAATGATATCACTTCTTTATTAGATAAAGAACCATCAGAATTATTCGTATGTAAATGTAAATCAATTTTTCCCATATTTCCCCCTTTAGACTTCTATTCAATAATTTTCTTAAAGTCTTCTGAATCTATTTTAAAAAATTGACAATCTTCATAAAATTTTAAAGTACTATCATGACTATCAGAGCCAATCGTTTTTAATAATTTTTTTTGCTCTAATAGATGATAAAAATTACTACGATCATTATAAGGACTACGAATATTTAATTCTAATCCTCTAATATGAGGATTTTCGGTAATTAATTTAGATACAACTGCTAATTTGTTTTCTGAAGGATGAGCAAAATAAGTAGGATAATATTTATTTAACTCATTAATTTTTAGCTGCCCATAAGAATTAACTGATAAACTACCGCACTTTGGCATAGGCCACCAATCATCATCAACTTCTCTTACAGCTAACATTGAAAGTAAAAATCTAACTTTGTATTGATTTTCAGGAATATCTAAATATTTTTCTCTTAATTCTTGATAACGCTTAGCTTTATATAATTTTCGATCCTCATAAATATCTATAGCATTATATTTTTCTAATAATTTTAAAATTTTAAAATTAGTAATCTTTTGCGGTTCAAATTTGGAAATAAGATAAGAACATATCGTATCATATTCTGGAAACAAAGAAAATTCTTGTAAATATTTTAAATATTCTTCATAAGATATTTTTAAATTATTATTTTTTAAAACTTCTTGAATAGCTAAATTAGCTTCTAATCTTTGAAATTGAATTTTACTTCTATTAAATGAAGCATCATAATTGGTTTTAATATCTTTTTTTATTCTTTCATCTGCTGGATTAACAAATAATTGTAAGATATGACATTGATTCCCGTATTCTCTATTATCAATCGTAAATTCTACCCCAGGAATTATTAAAGGATCAGTAAAATCTTTTTTTAATATTCCTTTTAATTCTTCATAAGAATCTAGGGAATCATGATCTGTTATACTAATAACATCAAAGCCTTTTTTCTTAGTGGTTTTTAATATTTCTTTTATACTTTGCTTGCCATCGGCACTATAATTAGAATGAATATGTAAATCAATTTGAAGTTCTTTCTTAGTTAAAGTAAGCTCTTTTAATTTTATTTTTAAATTTTTTAAATAAACATCCCAAAATTCATAATCACTCATTTTTTACTCTCCTTAACTTTAGACCTTTTTTATCCTCTATCTTTAAATTACATAAATCTATTATATCATTTAAACTTTGTCCATTCACTAGAAAATTTTCATTCTTACCATGAAGAGATAAATTATCATGATAACCTAAAACAGTTACATCACTTAATCGCTCTTTTAATAAGGCAGAAATAACTAAAGGATAACCCATAAACAAATAAATTATGGGAATATTTTCGGGGAAAAAATAAGCAAATTCTTCATCATCTAATGCTTTTCTACTTGTCTTATCTAATATTTTCGGTTCAGAGACATAAACTACTTTTAAATTATATTCTTTTTCTAAATATTCATAAGCCGACATGCCTAAATCTAACATATAATCACCAGTAGCTACTAATATTAAATCAGGATTAGCATTATCTTTGACAGTAGCAATTTTTGCATCTTTAAGAGAAGGATAAGTTTTTTGATGCCTTTTAGAAGATATAAATATATTAACAATATCTTTTTTATTTTTTTCTTTTTCGATATCTAATATCAGACTTTCTTCATCAGCTGGATAAAAAATATTATAAAAATTATCATCTCTTAATAAAAAATCATTAACAAAAGAAGGATTTTGATGTGAATAAGTATTTTCTAAATAAGTAGAAGTTAATAAATAATTCATACTAGGAATTTCTTTAGGTGTTTTAAAAAATAATTTTTGTCTTAAATATTTATCATATTGCATAAGCATACTACTAATAAGAGGCATAAAACCTTCATAAGCAATATACATGCCAAAATTACCAGCCATAGTATAGCCAAAATATAAAGCTTGTAAAACGTTTTCTGACAAAAGTTCAATAGTATATTTTGATAAAGATCCTAATTGATTAGAAAATATTTCATCAGGTGAAAAAATTATGCCATTGTTATTTTGCATTAAATTGGTTAAATATTCCGGCAATTTCGTTTTTTCTTTTAAAATATTATTCTTTACTTCTTTGGGATTTAAAATAGGACTGGCAGTAGCAAATAAGGAAAACTCTTTACATAATTTATCATTTTGATCAAATATTTCTCCCTCATAATGAGACCATAACTTTTTTATAGCTTCTCTTTTTAAATTTTCTTCTAAGTTTTTAAAAGGATCTTTATGAACATTAATATTACCTTCTAAAGGTTTACCGAAAACACTAGGTAAAGTAAAACCTTTTGATGATTTAAAAATTATTAGTGGTGCATCTTCTTTTAAAGTGCTTTCTAAACTATTTTGAAAATCTTTAACATTTTCTAAAAGATTAGGATTATCAATGGCATCAACAAAATGAACTTGATAACCAAAAGTTTGAAAATAATTAATTAATTCTGAGTCATTTAATCGACTTAAAAATGATGCCGACCCCATTTTTAAACCATTTAAATTAATAATTGGTAAAACTTTAGCTGTAGTTTTAATTAATTTATTAAGTTGCCAAGAAGCACTAAGAGTTCCCGTTTCAGCTTCACCATCACCAATAATACAAGGAACTATTTGAACCTCTTTATTATTTAAAGCATAGCCATAAGAAGTAGCAAGGGAATAACCAAGTTCTCCGCCATCATAAATAGTTTCTGGATAACCTGGATTTATTTCTGAACGCACTAATCCACCAAAAGATGCAATTAAATTATTTAGTCCTTTTCTATCTAAAGAATAATTAGAATCATATCTATTAAGTGTATTATTAAGCCATAAATTAGTAATCAAAGAAAGACCTGCATGGCCAGGACCTATGACTATTTGATTTTTTAAATTTTGATGATTTAAAAAATAATAAAGATTAGCTAAAATAAAATTCATAGACATACAAGTACCTAAATGACCAGATGCATAATTTTTTAAAGTAAAATCTCCATATTTAGATAAATACATTAAACTAATAGCCACTTTATTAGAAGCATAAAAATATTTTTTAATTATTTCTTCTTTTATCATTTTAAATCTTTCTAACCTTTTTATCAGCTACATATAAACTTCGAAAATTTTCCCAATCTTTAGGTCTTAAATTAGAACTCTCAAAAATAGCATTTAACATTGCTTTTGCTTTTAAATAATACTCAATATCTTTAGCTTCCTTAACACGATAGGCTTCTTGTTCTAAAGTATAATCTTGAAATACTTGAACAATCGGAAATTTATTAATACTATCTTTAAAATAATTAAAGTATTTAGCTACAACTTCTAAATTTTCCAAACCTAATATATATAAAAAGGTAGCGGTAACATTTAAAGATTTAGCATATTCTAATAAACATTTCGCTTTTTCTAAAGTGAGTTTTGCTTTCTCTGGACGCATAAATTTTTCTCTTTCTAAAAATTTTTCAATGGTTAAAAAAAGGCCAAAATTAGGAATGTTTTGCGTTAAATCCTTAATTTTAGCATAAGTGGTTAATTGCGAACCAATATAATTTAAATTACCAGTAAATCCCATTTCTTGAAAAGACTCATTAAGCATTAACAAATGATTTATTAATTCATCTTCGTTAAGGAAACAACCAGTACAAATCGTAATATCTTTAATTTTTCCTAAAGAGGCAATATTATTTTCTTTTAAAAGATTTTCAAAATATTCTTGAACATTATCTTTTTTTTGAAAATCATAATTATCATCTTCAGTTAAACTATAAGTACCACAAAATTTACAACCGGCACATTTGCTACGAGAATTAGAATTAAAAGTTATTGCTTGATAGTTATTGCGAAAATAAGTTGATGTACATGTATCTTTTTCAATATTTTGAACTTGACCTACTAATGTGTCTTCTAAATATAAATTATCATTTTCTAAAGTAAAAGGTGAGTTAGGATAAGTATTTACACAAACTGCAAAATAATAGGTTTGCGATGAATTTAACATTTTTAAATTAAATCTAATTCGGTTATCTGAAGTCTTAGCATATTTAATTCCATATCTATTTAAAGCAATAGCTAAAACATTTTCTAAAGATACATCGTATTTTAAAGCTAAACTTTGATAATATTCCAACATTTTCTCACACTATCTTTCTCAAATAAAATATAGCAAGAAAAAGATTAATTGTACAATATATTATTTTAATAACCCCTATTTATATTATTAATAACGATTTTAATATTTCAATAAATTTTTTAATAGTTTTATTGATATTTTTAGAGTTATAAATAATTGTAATATTATCGGTAGGTAAATTTTCAAATTTATTAAGAATAATAATTTCCCTATTCTCTATTTCTGAAGCCACAAATTTTTGGTTAATATAGCCAATTCCTATTCCTTTTAAGATTAATTTTTTTAATAAAAGCGAATTAGGAAGTTCCATTACGATATTATGCTTAACATTTTTACTAATTAAATAGTCATCAATTATTCTTCTTTTTTCGGATTTATTAGGTAAAATTAACGGATAAGTATATGTTTCATCTTGAAAGCTATCTTTATTTTTTAAATAAAATTCTTGGGAACAAGCTAAAACATTTTTAACTTCTACAATTTTTTCGACAATTATTTGTTTGTCAAATTTATAAAATAAAGGATAACGACAAATTATTATATCCAACTCTCCTTTTTTTAATTTTTGAAAAAGTTCCGTATCCGCTGAAAAGTCTAACTTTAAATTTATATTGGGATATATACTTTTAAATTTATAAATTACTTCTTCTAAATAATTATCGGCAATAAAACGTAGACAACCAATATTTATTTCTTCTTTTTCCATTTCACCCGTTAAAATATAAATGATATCTTTTAATTTTAAATATAATTCTTGTCCTTTATTAGTAAGTTTAATCTCATTATTTAATCTAATAAATAATGGAGTATCTAATTCATTTTCTAATTTTTGAACACTTATACTTAAAGCCGATTGGGAAATTTTAACATGTTCACTTGCTTTGGTAAAGCTTTCATATTTAGCCACATAGTAAAAATTGCGATATAAATTTAAATTAATATTAAAATTATCCATATATCCTCCCTTTTTAATTAAGTAATATTATACTAAATATTTTTAAAAACGCCAAACATTCTGAGATTACCTCCCCGAAATTTCAGATTTTTGGTAATGTCTAACACAACATTCATAAGCATCTATTATAAATAGATCTTTTTATTTGTTTATACATTCAAAAAAGAGAAAATCAATTTCTCTTCTAAGCAAATATACCTAAATAATATTTCTTTTTACCTTTTTTTATTAAGTATACTTTATTATCAATAGCTGAATCTTTTGTAACCATATACATATTATCAGTTATTTTTTTATTATTTAAACTAATGGCATTACCACTGATGAGTTCTCTTGCTTCTCTTTTAGATGAACAAATACTACTACTAACTAGTAAGTCTTCTAAAGGTAATTCTTCTTTGATAGCAATTTGTTCCATATCTTTAAAATTATCTAAAATATCACTTGCTGATAACTTAGTTATATCTTCACTAAATAAGGCTTTACTCATCATTTTGGCTTTATTAAATTCTTCTTCGCCATGTAAGAAAGTAATTATTTCCCTGGCAAGTGACTCTTGGGCTATTCTTAGTTCTGGCTTTTCTTTATGCTTATGTTCTATTTCTTCAATTTCTTCTTTAGATAAGAATGTCAATCTCTTTAAATAGTCAATTACTATTTCATCACTAGTATTAATTAAAAATTGATATAATTCATAACTAGATGTTTTATTTTTATCAAGCCATAGAGCATTACCTTCGGTTTTACCAAATTTAACGCCACTCGCATCAAGGACTAAAGGCATTGTCATACCATATAATTCTACGTCTTCTTTTTTTCTGGCTAGTTCTATTCCCGTTGTAATATTTCCCCATTGATCAGAACCTGCGACTTGTAAAGTTACCCCCTTATCTTTATATAAATGAACAAAATCCATTCCTTGTAAAATTGTATAAGCAAATTCACAGAAAGTTATACCTGAGTCTAATCTTCTATTAATAATATCTTTATCAAGCATATAATTAACATTGATATATTTACCATAATCTCTTAAAAAATCGAGAATACTTAAATCTTTAGTCCAGTCATAATTGTTAACTACTTCAAAGCCAAATATTTCTTTAGCTTGTTTAGATAAACATGCAACGTTTTCTAATACTTGTTCTTTAGAAATCATTTGTCTTTCATTTGATGGTTTAGGATCGCCAATTAAACCAGTAGCTCCTCCAATAAGAAGGATTGGCTTATGACCATATTTAGCAAGTCTAGTCGCAATCAAAAATGAGGAAAAGTGGCCAATATGCATTGAATCAGCAGTTGGATCAGTACCAATGTAAAAAGTTAATTTCTCTTCATTTAATTTTTTTTCTAACTCGGGACTACTAATATCTTTGATAAGTCCTCGCCATTTTAAATCTTCAAAACAATTCATAACTCATCTCTCCTTTAAATAAAAAAATTCAAAAATTAAGATTTAAGGACGAATTATTAATCCGCGGTACCACCTTAATTTATGAATTATCATACACTTTATACTTATAACGTAAGTAAACGATTTAGCTCCAGAGTTGTAAATTCCTTCATCACTAACAATTCAATTATAAAATAATTTCTTTAATTTAGCAAATTATTTTTAATATTTAAGGCATTATTGACATATACCTTCTAAATTTTATTCATTTTTTACAAATTAATTCTTGCTTCATTATTTTTTCAATATAATCAATATTAGTAAAAAATAAATCGAATCCCTTACTTTTTAATATTAATAATTCTTTTAAATTACTTTTAATTTCTTTTTTGACTGAACTAACAGCTGCTGTTGGTATATTCTTTTGCATATGTATATGATCAATATATTTTTCTATAATAGGGAAAGCATTTTGAAGTAATACTGCCTGATATTTGCCACCAATTTTCCTTATCAGTATACTCTTACATTTACCATATTTTTTTATCTTTTGATTTATGATTTTTTGATATTTACTTATTTTAGAACTTAGAGGTACTAGCCATAGTATTTCATTATTTTTTAATGCTAAATACATTGGTCTTGTATTATCAAAATGATTTTTAAGCAATGTATTATCATTTGCAACTATAAAAAAATCTTCTTTAATATGATATAAATAGCCCTCTTTAATTATTATTATCACCTCGCTTTCTATTAAAAACAACAAAAAAAGGATATATCCTTAAAATATATCCCTTTTACAACCGGATTAATTTATTACTCGCGCCATCCGGTAGCGAGAAACATTTGACAATCGGAATAATTTATTACTCGCACCATCCGAGAGCGAGAAACATAAACACATTCATTGAATGTATTTAAAGTATATTACATAATTATCTATTTTACAAGTATTTTATTACATTTCTATATCAACGTTATGATATATTTCAGTTACATCATCAATATCATCTAACATTTTATAAAGCTTCTTAAAGTTTTCCGTATCTTCTTCATTTAATGTAACTTTATCTTTAGAAAACATACCTACTTGATCAATTTCATAGTCAACATCAGGAATAATACTTTCCACAACATCTTTTACTCTATCATGATCATTGGGTTTCATCGTAATAGTTATTTCGCCATCTTCATCTTCATAATCAATAATTTCAATACCTTCATTTAATAACTTTTCAAATATTTCTTCACTATTTTGTGATTTAAATGTTAGTACCCCAATATAATCATAATTATAAGATACTGAATTTGTTACTCCTAGACTTTTACCTACTTTATTAAAAGCTGTTCTTACCTCACCAACAGTACGATTAACATTATCTGTTAAAGTTTTAACAATTAAAGTAGATGCACCAGGGCCAAAACCTTCGTATACTACTTCAGAATAATCTTCGCCCCCTACACCTTTGGCTTTTTCTACTGCTCTATTGATAATATCACTAGGTACTTGACTCTTTTTGGCCTTTTCAATAATTCTTTTTAAAGTAATATTAACATCAGGATCTGGTAATCCTTTTTTGGCTGCTAGATAAATTTCTTTAGCAAAAGTTGTATAAATTTTACCTCTAGCTGCTCCCGTTTTTTGAATACTATATTTTCTAACTTCATATGCTCTTCCCATAAATTACCTCCTAAAAAATTTTTAAACTACGCACAAATTCATAAATAAAATGTTTCTTGTTTAAATTTTTTTTCACATATTTTATTTCTTTTAACACTTTATAAACATTAAAGTAAGTAGCACCTTCCTTTATCATAATATATTCTAAAGCTTTTAAAATTAATTCTTTATTATCTTTAGCTTTAAAATACCTTTTAACTTTTTTATATAAATCACTATTTACTTTGCGTGCCAACATATTATACAACAACATACCATGTTTTTGAAAGAGAAAATTATAACCATCATAATTTTTTAATACTTTTAAAGTATCATAATAACCTAATTTAATATTTTCTCGTATTCTATTTTTATTAACACTTAACATACTGCCCAGAAACCTAGATGGGCTTAATGTAACAACTTTACTTTTATCTTTTACTTTTCTACTTAAACCAATTCCTTGAACTTCAATGACATATACTTTATCATACCCTTTATTAAGCAACATATTAACAGGTTTATTATCATAAAATCCCCCATCAATATAATACTTTTCATCGATTAATTTACCCATTTTAAAGACTGGTAAATTACAACTAGCTAAGATATATTCAGGTATTTTTCCTTCTTTCATATCTTCTTTAAATAAATATAAAGGTTTTAAGTCGTTAGTTCTAACAGTAACGAGGCCATAATCCATATGACTTTTTCTAATTAGTTTTTCATCAATCATTTCATCTAAAATTTTTTTTAAATTACTATTATCAATTCCTTTATTTTTAACAATTAAAGTCATTTCTTCAATGCCATAGATAAGTTCTTTAAATAAATTTTTATTATTAACACTATCTATGTATTTAGAATTAAAATTAAGTAAAGCACCGACATCAACATTTTGCCAAAATTCATACAACTCAGCTTCCTTACCGCTTACTATCATTGCCGCATTAAAAGAGCCAATTGATGTACCTACTACTCCATCTAATTTAATTTTGCATTTTTTAAATGCGAGAAAGGCTCCAACTTGGTAAGCACCCTTAACTCCACCACCTGCTAGTACTAATCCTGTCATATAATCATTCCTTATTTACTTCTTTTTAATAATACTAATGGTTTCGCAATAATTTTTTGAAATCCACGATATTTTCCTTTAGTTTTTAGCCTTTTATAATAGTTATAAAGTGAATCATGTCGATAATGAATAATATTATCTAATTCATCACTATCAGTGAGTACAGGGCTTTTATAAGTTTTGCCTAAAAATATTCTAGATAGAATATAACGCATGCTTAAACCATAATTATTTAATATATTTTTTAGAATTTCATTATAAATTACTCTTCCTTCTTCACCCATGCCAATATTATATGTTTTCTTATTTACTTCTTTTACATGATCTATTACTTTAACAAAAGCATAAGCTGCATCAATATTAGTTGTTACCTCAACCACCAAATTTTTCTTAACATTATAAATAAATGGTTCTCCAGTTAAATTATTTAAAACAAGTGGAACTCTTAAAATAGTATAATTTTTAAGTTTACTAGTAATTAATTTTTCACAATTGTATTTAATATAACTAAAATTAGTTAATTCTGATTCTTTAATAGCCTCTTTAACACTAGCGCTTAAAGTATTGTCATAAATAGACGTACTGGAAGCATAAATTAAATGACAACCTTTATTTTCTTTATTAATAACATCAATAATATAACTTAGGGCATCATATTCTATAAATTCTCCAAGATTTTTATTAAAATCACTAAGTGGTGGTAATACAGATGCTAAATAAATAATATAATCATGACCCTTAACTAAACTATACATAAGTATTTCATCATTAACATCGCCATATACTACATTAATTCTATTTTTATACTTTTTTAAATTTTTTATAGATTTTTTGTTATTTAAATCTAGAGCTGTTATTTCATATTTTCCTTCACTAAGTAAATATTTTATAACATTTAAACCTATACTACCAGCAGCCCCAGTTACTAATACTTTCTTCATAATACATATCCCCTTACATTAAATAGGTAATTATTAATATAACCATCCCTATAATTATACCATAAATAACTTCTTTTTTCCTTAAATACTCCTTAATTTCATTAAATAATTCAAAAATTAAAATATACAAAAGCATACCAAAAGTAAGAGATAAGAATATATTTGTTAGCATACTACTTAAATTACCAAATATTAATATTATTAATGCTCCGATTAGAGAACTAGAACATAAAAGCATAACTAATAAAATATTATTTTTATTTTTTGATAAAGAATTTCCTATTTGAAATCCTAGTGGTATATTATGAAGAGCAATACTAATCATCATTAAAATACCAGATTTTAAATCATTTAAAGTAATGCTATATAAAGTTAATCCTTCAATCATGTTATGAATAGCCAAAGAAATTATGGTAATCATGCCAATATGTTGTAAATGCAAATTATGATCTTTTTTATCATCATTTATATCATGATGCTCATGATGATGATGGGGAATTAATATATCTAAAATTATTAAAAGAGCAAAACCTAATATAGCAAATAATAAAGTATAAATATTAAATTCATCTAATAATTCTGGTAATAAATCAAAAAATAATAAACCAATTAACACAATAAATGCTAAAGAGGTTGTAAATAAAGACATTTTTTCTTTATTTTTTACTTTTTCAAAGAAAATAATACCAATTAGAAAAAATAAGCCAATTAAAATTGTTAAAATTATGCCATATAACATAAAATCACCAATTAAATTTTATCATTAATTAGTATTAATTAAAAGATATAAAAGTTCGTTATTATTTACATCCTACATATAATAATGTATAATAAGGATACTTAAAGAAAGGAGGAAAAAACAATGAAAAAATTAGCGATTAAAGCTATTTCTGGTTTATTTTTAGCTACTGGAGTTGTTACTGCTGGTATTTATGGTATTTCTAAAATAGATAATAAAAGTTTATCTTATGAAGTAAATAGTAAAGAGGCTTTAAAATATAATCAAAATAATATTGTTGAAAATAATTTAGAAACTGAAACAAAAAATAATGTTACTGAAACTAAAGCTGCAGAAGAAAAAGTAGAAACAGCAATTCAAGAATATGAAAAAGCAGTTGAAGCTAAAAAAGCTTGTGAAGAAGAATTAAAAAATGTTACAAATGCTGAAGATAAAGCCAAATTTGAAGAAAAATTAAAAGTTTTAGAAGAAAAAGTTAAAAAAACTGAAACTGTAAAGAAAGAAGCAGAAAAAACTTTAGAGGAAGTTAAAAATGTTGAAGAAACTGAAGAAGTAAAAGAAAATAATAGCAATAAGACTTCTAATAATACAACTACTATAGAAATTCCTAGTCAAAATACAAATGATTTAGAAACAGTTCAAACTGCCGTAGAAAAAACAATAAATGCTAAAAATATGACAGTTAATAACAATATTGAAAAATCAACTAGAAAATTTGATAAAACAACAGGAAACGAATATGCTGAATATCGTAAAAGTTTTAGTATTACAGAAAAAGCTGGTACTCTATACTCATATAAAATGAATAGTACTAAAACTATTTCTTTATTTAAAGAAAGTGGTACTAGTGAATGGAAAATGGTATTTAGTGGTAAAAGATCTCTAGGAGTTATTGAATTAGAATTACTTAAAAACATTAAAAGTGTAGAAAAAAATAATGATGTTTATAACGTAACTATTTCACACAAAAATGCTAAAACGTGGTTATCTACTTATTATGGAAAATCATTATCTAAAACTAATGATATAACTATAGCTGTTAAAATTAATAATGGTTATGTACAATCTATAGAAGGTAATGTTGATATTGAAATTGATTTAGATTTAAGCAATATCAATTCTACTAATATCCCAACTAGAAATAGTATTGGCATTGATGATAGTACAATCGAAGCATTAGAGACTGAATATCAAGCAAAGAAAGATTGTGAACGTGAAAATGATTATTGGGTTTGTGGCCCTCATAAACATGTAAATCAATATAATTTCTAAATGAATATAACAAATTAAAAATCCACCCCTAAAAGAGGTGGATTTTCTCAATGGCCTATAAGGCCTGTTACTGGCTGCCACCATTTGGTGGCTTTTTTAGTCTGCCAATCGCCTTTGTCACTCTTACTTACCCGTAAACGGGTCTTTATATTCCTTCAGACTTCTCTTGTCTTGCAATCTGTCTTCTTCCTCTTGGTTTTGAATATATTTCTTTATTGTTGCTTTATTTAATCCTACTGTACTCACATAATATCCTTCTGACCAAAAATGTCTATTTCCATAGTTGTATTTCAAATTTGCATGCTCTTCAAATATCATCAAACTACTTTTTCCCTTTAAATATCCCATAAATGATGATACACTTATTTTTGGTGGTATCTTCACCAACATGTGGATATGATCTGAACATGCATTTGCTTCGACTATCTCTACTCCTTTATATTCACATAATCGTCTTAAATATCGTCCTATATCTCTCCTTAATTTTCCATATATTGCTTTTCTTCTATATTTTGGCGAAAATATGATATGATATGAACAATTCCATTTTGTATGTGACAACGTACTTTCTTCATCATTTCTCCTCATCTTCATTAAAATATCACTCCTTCTGATTTTTGGCTTGGTTGGCAGACCTAAGTCTATTATATCAGAAGGAGTGATATTTTTTTCTCATCGCTATCGCTTCTTCATGTCTCACCCGCATAGCGGGTGGATTTATTCCACGACCTTTCTGGTCGTGGCAATTCTGATGAATTGCTTATTAAAAAAAGATGGCGCCAAACCATCTTTTTATTTACTTCTAATGCATCCTTTGGATTGAAATATAAGTTCTCCTTCTACTCTTTTATTAACATTATTTATTTGGTCATAATCACGATAATTTCTAAATATTAATGATATATCCCAACGGTGTTCAGACATAGTATTTGTAGATGCATCATTAGAAATTGTAACTTCACCAATTTTATAATCTTTTCCTTTAATATTTACTAAATCAATATTATAAGGTTGTAAATTATTCGTATCACTACTACCTTCTAATCTTAATATAAGTTGTTCATTTAAATCATATAATTTACCATTCTTAGTATATTTATTTGTAAAGGTATTCTTTTGAGTTTTAAAGATAATATCATAGGTACATGTTGTAATATCCTCATAAGATTTCAAATAAACAGTCGAATATGCTTTATCACTTGAAATTTCTATATAATTAGCCATACTTGCTGAAGGTTTATGCATTTGCTCAGCAGTAACAGATAAGTTAATATCTTTAGGCTCCATTATTGTAAATAATGCATTTGGTTCATCATCTTCATCATCACAATATTTATCGCATATACCATCACCATTAGTATCACAGTACTTATCACATTTATCGTCATCATTATTATCACAGTTTAAATCGCACTTACCATCTTTATTGGTATCACAGTTTAAATCACATTTGCCATCTTTATTGGTGTCACAATTTAAATCACATTTGTCATCTTTATTGGTATCACAGTTTAAGTCACATTTTCCATCTTTATCGGTATCACAGTTTAAGTCACATTTACCATCTTTGTCATTATCACAATTGTAATCGCATTTGCCATCTTTATTGGTATCGCAATTTAAATCACATTTGCCATCTTTATTGGTGTCACAATTTAAATCACATTTGCCATCTTTATCATTATCACAATTATAATCACATACATGGTCTTTATTTATATCACAATTGTAATCACATCGGCCATCTTTATCATTATCACAGTTGTAATCACATTTATCATCACCATCGGTATCACAATTCCAATCGCATTTACTGTCCTTATCGGTATCACAATTATAATCGCATTTTCCATCTTTATTAGAATCACAATTTAAATCGCATTTTCCATCCCTATTGGTATCACAGTTTAAATCGCATTTTCCATCACCATCGGTATCACAATTAATTGGACAAGTAAATTCACAATAGGTGTCACATTTTCCATCACCATCATCATCACAGAACAAATCACAAACTTTATCATTATTCGTGTCACAATTTAAATCACATTTACCATCTTTATCGGTATCACAATTTAAATCACATTTATTATCGCCATTTGTATCAATATTTAAATCAGGATCTTTATCACCATCGACATCTATATTAATGTCAGGGTATCCATCTTTATCAATATCACAATTTAAGTCGCATTTTCCATCACCATCGGTATCTTGATTCATTGGATTTCGATCAGGATTACCATCCGTTTCAGCCTCTACATCTGGTTTTTTATCACGGTTAGTATCAATTTCAATATTCTCTTCAACATGAGTATCACAATTGACATCACATTTACCATCTTTATCAATATCAAGGTTAGTATCTGGTACACCATTACCATCGGTATCAATATTTAAATCAGGTTTCATATTATCATTAGTATCAATATTAACATCTGGTTTACCATCACCATTAATATCAACATTAACATCTGGATAGCCATCTTTATTAACATCACAGTTTAAATCGCATTTTCCATCGTTATCTAAATCTTGATTAGTTGAATTTTGATTTGGCTTACCATCAGTTTCAGCTTCAATATCTGGATCTTTATCTCGATCAGTATCAACCCACATATTTTTTTCAACATGAGTATCACAATTGATATCGCATTTTCCATCTTTATCAAAATCTATATTAGTATCTGGTACACCATTACCATCAGTATCAATATTTATATCTGGTTTCTTGTTATCGTTAGTATCAATATTAACATCTGGTTTACCATCACCATCTATATCGATATTATAATCTGGATAATGGTCATCATTAATATCACAGTTTAAATCGCATTTACCATCGTTATCTAAATCTTGATTAAGTAAATTTCGATCTGGATGATTATCAGTTTCGGCATCCACATCAGGATCTTTATCGCCATCAGTATCAATTGGTGTTTTTTTATCAACATCATCATCAATATTTATATCGGGTTCATTATCACCATTTATATCGATATTGACGTCTGGTTTACCATCGCCATCGGTATCAATGTTTAAATCTGGCATTTCATTATCATTTGCATCAATATTTATATCTGGTTTACCATCACCATCTAAATCAATATTATAATCTGGATGATTATCACCATCAACATCACAATTTAAATCACACTTACCATCGCCATCTAAATCTTGATTAATAAAGTTTTTATCTGGTTTACCATCGTTATCTACATCAATATTAAAAAATGCTTTATTTTTAATATTACCATAAGTAATATTAATGTCTGGTAAACCATCACCATCGGTATCACGATTTAACAAAACATTACCGCTACCACCAAAATTACTACCGCCAAAAAATTCAAGAGTAAAAGTAGTAATAATTAAAATCAAACACAAAATCATTATAATCATCATTATAACTAGTGCCATTAATTTTTTCTTCTTTAATTCATCATCTTGAACAAACATAAAACACTGCCCCCTAACCTTCATTATTAATTTGAATTTGTTGCTCATTTTGACCTTCAACAGGCATACTTTGAACATTCAATTTCAAATACATTAACTTTCCTATTTCCGTTGCTGGTGTGGTATCAGCTAACCAAACATAAACTTTTAAGACTCTTGTTGTAGGCTCAGTTCCTGATTCATTTATTGTTGCTTTATTTATTCGACTTTTTAAAATAGGATAAACATCTTGCCCACTAGAAACAAATTGCGTAATTTTCATATTATATGCTGGCTCTCCTGTTTCATCAGGATTTAAATTTAACCATCCTGAATTATCTAGGCTTTCTTCATAAATGCCAATGATTAAATTATCAAAAGAAACTAATCCTACATCTTTACTTTCGGGAGGAATATTATCTTCATCATAACTTATTGAAACAATAAAATTAGCATCTATATTGCCATTATTGGAAATAGTTAACGTAGCACAATCTTTTTCCTCATTATTTAAAATAGATTCAGGGGATGTTGGTAATGTTTCTTCTGTAGGGAAAACTTCAGTCTTGGCCATTGATGTAGCAGATGCTGAAACATTTAAAGTTCCTGTTGATATTGCTTGAACTGTTGACTTTGATTCAATCGAAAAAAATGCTGAATATGAGTAACTCAACGAAATAATTGTAAGTACGAGAACAGATAATATAATAAATTTTGTATTACGTTTTACCTTTTTATCCGACTTCACTATTATTCACCTTATTTTAATATTAACACATTATCTTAAATCAAACAACATTAAATTTAAATTTTGTAACAATTTATTTGATTTTAACCTTTCGTAATGCTATAATTATTTAGTTTGTAGGTGATTTTGTATGGAAATTAGAAATGTTGCAATTATTGCCCATGTTGACCATGGTAAAACGGCATTAGTTGATGAAATATTAAAATATGTTGGTACATTTAGAGAAAATCAAGATGCTGCTAATTTTTCAATGGATTCTAATCAAATTGAAAAGGAACGTGGTATCACTATTTTAGCTAAAACCACATCTATTATATATAATAATGTTAAGATTAATATCTTGGATACCCCAGGACATGCTGACTTTGGCGGCGAAGTTGAGCGTATTATGAAAATGGTTGATGGTGTTATTCTTGTTGTTGATGCTTATGAAGGGCCAATGCCTCAAACAAGATTTGTGTTAAAGAAAGCTATTGAAGCCGGCGTTAAACCTATTGTTGTTATTAATAAAGTTGATAAACCAACAGCAAGAATTAAAGATGTTAATGATGAAGTATTAGGATTATTCCTAGATTTAGGTGCTTCAGATGAACAATTAGATTTCAAAGTTGCTTATGCATCAGCTCTAAATGGTACATCAAGTTTAGATCCAGATATTAATACGCAAGAAAAATCATTTAAATGTATTCTTGATTTAATAGTAAATGAAATAAAAGCTCCAGAAGGTGATGTTAATAAAGCATTCCAATTTCAACCAGCTCTTTTAGATTACAATGATTATGTTGGTCGTATTGCCATAGGTCGCATTTTCAATGGTAAAGTTAAAGTTGGCCAAATGGTTAACTGTTTAAGACTTGATGGCACAGAAAAACAATTTAGAGTCCAAAAATTATTTGGGTTTACTGCTCTATCTAAAGTTGAAGTTGAAGAAGTTACTGCAGGTGATATTTGTGCTATTGCGGGTCTTGAAGATATTTCTGTTGGTGAAACTTTAACAGAAGTTGGCAATCATGAAAGACTTCCTATAATTCATATTGATGAGCCAACCTTGCAAATGACTTTTGGGGTAAATACTTCCCCATTCTCTGGTAATGATGGTAAACTTCTTACATCAAGAAAAATTGAAGAAAGACTAATGAAAGAAACACAAAAAGATGTTTCCTTAAAAGTTGAACAATTAGATTCGGAAAATTTCTTAGTATCTGGTCGTGGTGAGCTTCATCTATCTATATTAATTGAAAATATGCGCAGGGAAGGATTTGAATTACAAGTATCTAAACCTAAAGTTATTTTAAAAGAAATTGATGGTAAAATTTGTGAACCATATGAAGAATTACAAATTGAAGTTGATGATGAATATATGGGCGGCGTTATTGAAGAATTAAGCTCTCGTGGTGCTGTAATGAATGATATGAATCATATAGGTTCTCTAACTAGAATTAATTACACTATTCCATCTCGTGGTTTAATTGGTTTTGCGACTAACTTTATGACTCTTACTAAAGGATATGGTATTATGAATCATACTTTTAAAGAATATGGTCCAAAAGCTAGTGTTGAACTTGGCGAAAGAAAATTAGGTGTTCTTGTATCTAGTGAAACTGGTAAATCAACTGCCTATGGTATTGGTCAACTTGAAGATCGTGGTGTTATGTTTATTGAACCAAATACTGAAGTTTATGAAGGCATGATTGTTGGTGAATGTAATCGTGATAATGACCTTGCAATCAATGTTGTTAAAGGTAAAGAGCTTACTAATACCAGAGCTGCTTTCTCTGATAAAACTGTTGTCTTAAAAAGACCTAGACCTATTACCCTAGAATATGCGCTAGATTATATTAACCAAGATGAACTAGTTGAAGTTACTCCAAACTTTATAAGACTTAGAAAAGTTATACTTAATACTGAACTTAGAAAAAAAGCTGATGCTAAAAAATAGTATCAGTTTTTCATTTTTATAATATTATACCACTGGATCTTGAATTTGATTATTTCCTAGTTTATTAGTCTCCTTTATATTAATAAGTTCAGATTTCTCAAAAATAGATGCAATAGAATCTTCATCAATATTATATAAACTATTTTGAAATGTAAATTCATATAAATGATTTAGTAATAACTTTTCGGGCGTTTTAATCATAACTGTTTTTTTATCTGTTTGATATAAAGACAATGTAACATAATAAATATTTTCTTCTTCGCCTTGCATTAAATCTTCCACCATATAAGTTTTAGTAAAACTTTTCTTATTAGAAATATTACCACATACACCATTATTATAAGATTTTGAAGTTGCCATATCATTTGGACCGATATAGATATCATTATTATCATCTAAAGTATGGCATTTAATAATAGTTATTTCATTATTACGATACTCAGTTGTGCCACCGTCCCACAAAACGTATTTATTAACATTATTCATTTTGCTAATTATTTTATCTAAACCATCATCAATGTTCTTACCGGATTTTTTAATATAATTTTTTAAATTTATATTATCATTAATAGATAAATCATCTAAACAATAATAATAAATTGTTTTATCTTTACTTGTATAATATTTAGTAATTTTCCCCGTACAATTTGGTGTTATTTTAGTATTAAAATGTACTTTGTCGTTATAAAGTTTAATATTTTTTCCATAATAATAACCACCTAAAAATAATAAAGTTAAAATAATAGAAATACCAATAATAATTATTATAATACTTAATATTTTTTGCTTTGTTTCATATTTTTTAAATAAACCAAATATATTAAAAAAGTTCTCTTCGGCATTTTTCGAATAATCTTTATTTTTTATCTTTTCACCACTTAATAATTCATTAACGTTAATATCTAATATTTCACAAATTGGTTTTAAAAGTGCCATATCCATAAGACATATCCCTCGTTCCCATTTTGATACAGCATTTATACTTACACCAAGTTTATTTGAAAGATCTTCTTGAGTTAATTTTTTATCTTTACGACATTCTGAAATAAATTTACCAATACGCTCTTGATTCATATCATCACCTCTTATTTAAAAGATAACACTTTTTTTATGCATTTAACACACACCTATGGTTGAATTAAAAAAAGTCTTTAAAAGACTTAATAACTATGGTAACCCGTACGGGGTTCGAACCCGTGAATGCTGCGCTGAGAACGCAGTGTGTTAAGCCACTTCACCAACGGGCTAAAAATGACTAAATTAATATTAACATAAACTACTCATTTAAGCAAATATTTCTTTAATTTTTTTGTTGATTAGCGAACATATATTTGATATAATTATTATGGAACACTTGGTAGTTGGGTGATGCCAAACTTCAAATTGAAGGGAGGCGGTAAAATGAGTAAAAAAGATTTTTTAATCGCAACTTTATTCATTCTTATTTTCTTATTAGTGTTATTACTATTTATAGTTTTAATATGAAAAGAGTCACCTAACTCAGCAATGAATTAGGTGAACCATATTTATTGGCAACACTCAACACGTTCAAACTGAGTGTTCCTTTTTTATTTTATGCAAATTGCTTTGCTATATTCATTTTAACACAAATGCTTATCAATTACAAGATTGCAAACATTTTCTTATGGCAATCGCATAAAAAAATAATGTAAAATTATGGTACAATTACTTTTTATAATAAAAAAAATCATGTATTCTTATAATAGGGACGGTGTAAGAATATATGAAATCATTAATTAATCATTTTGAAATATTAGAAGATCCAAGAGATATAAGAGGAAAAAAACATAATTTAGCAAATATATTAGTAATGACTGTATATGGTATTTTATGTGGATATACAGATTTTGAAAATATGGCTGATTTTTTAGAAGTCCATGAAGATTATTTTACTAATCTTTTATCATTAGAAAATGGTATTCCATCTCATGATACTTTTTCTAGAGTCTTTTCTCTAATTGATAGTAAAAATTTTTTGAATATATTTATTGATTGGATAAAAGAAATTGTAGATAAAAACGGACAACATTTATGTATTGATGGTAAAGCAATAAAAAGTGCTAGAGATGCCATAAATGGTGGTAATACTCCTTATATAGTTTCAGGTTTTCTTGCTGATATAGGTATATCTATTGGTCAAGTTAAAGTAAATGATAAATCTAATGAAATTACTGCTATACCTGATTTAATTAATCTTTTAGATATTGAAGGTAAAATTATTACAATTGATGCCATCGGTACTCAAGAAGATATTTGCAATTTAATTACTAGTAAAGATAAAAAAGGAGATTATATTTTAAAAGTTAAAGATAATCAAAAAGACTTAAAAGATGATATTAAAACTTATTTCGATTTAGGACTTAAAAGAGATGATACTGATATTATTATTTGGGATACTGATTATGAAAAAGATCATGGAAGAATAGAAAAAAGAATGTATTATCTATCATATAATATTGATTGTATAACTGACAAAAATAAATGGAAATCTGTAAAAGCAATTGGTAGAATTGATGTTTATCGTGAAGAAAATGGACAAGTTAAAACAACAAAACATTATTATATTTTAAGTAATACATTTGATATTAATACATTCATAAAAACATCTAGAGAACATTGGAATATAGAATGTTCCTTACATTGGCGATTAGATGTAATTATGGATGAAGATCATTCTAGGAATAGAATTGGATATTCTATCGATAATTTATCTTTAATTCGTAAAATTGTCTTTAATCTTGCTAGACTTGATAATTCTATGGGAAAACTTACATTAAAGAAAAAAATGACTCGATATATAAGCGATTTCAATAATATTGAAAATCTTATATTCAATGTCATTCCTTCTTTGTAATTCTACTTTACGTTAAATTTTTATGCGATTGCCTTATTTTAAATATTCTCATTTCTAATTGTTTCAATGGTATTTTGTTTATTTATTTTACTCATTGAGTATTTCATAATACAAGTAATAAGTAAGAATACAAAGATAATCGTAATTAGTATGGCCTTTATTGGAATGTTATAAATACCAGTTTCATCTTTTAAAGCCATAAATATTAAATATGATAATATTAGACCAATTGGAATACCAAACAATAATGATTTTAAGCCCATAAAGATACTTTCTAATCTAACCATGCGATTAAATTCTCTTTTAGTCATGCCAATTGACTTTAACATCGCAAATTCTTGTCTTCTTAATTCCATACTAGTAGTAATAGTATTAAAGATATTCGTAATACCAATTAGAGATATAACAATGATAAAACCATATAAGAAAATACCTATTAAAGTAAATAAATTATGCATCATATTATAATCTTCTTCGGTATTATTTAAATAATACTCGTCATCTTTTAATATTTCATCAATATTATCTTGTAATTTAGAAGCATCATTTGATTTAATATAAAGATATCCTTGATCATCTTTTTCAAAATATTTATCCCATAATTCATCACTAACAATAACAATACTTTCATATTCTCTTGTACTTAAACTAAATGGATTTTCATCTGTTACTAAGGCAACTTTTAAATCAAAATTTTTATCATTGCCAATAAATGAAATAACATCATTTTTCTGATAGTCATACATTCTGTAACGATAATCTTTATTATTTAAAGAATATAATACTCTATCTAGTAAGATACCTTTATCTTTAACATCGTCATATTTTAAGCCTAATTTTTTAAGATATTTTTGATATGCATCATTTCCTATGGCCATAATTCTGATATTTTGATAAGTATCATTATTATAGCCTGTTAAATCTTGATGCTTTTTATTAATTTTAACATTTTTAATTTCGGCTTGATATTCTCTTTGAATAGCATAATCTTCGATAGTATCTAAACTAGTTATTTCGGAAATTTTTTTAACTGCTTCATTATTTTCTAAGTAAACATAAATATTATAATCTTCATCTTTAAATTGATTTTTAACTGTATCAAATGCCATATTCATAAATGAAGATAAGGCAATAAAAGTAGCAACTGATACCACAATTGAAATTACGGTAGTGCGATATTTTCTTTTATTTCGCTTTAAATTTTTATAAGATATTTCTCCTCCTATGCCAAATAAGTTCTTAATAATTTTAGGACATTTTATCTTTTTTGCTTTTATTTTAATATCAGCACTATTTCTAATTGACTCTATTGGTGATACTTTGGCAGCCTTTTGAGCACTTCTAATAGCAGATAAATAAATAGTTATAATACCAATGATAATAGCTATAATAATGGCTATAATTGAGAATGAAAAGTTGAGCATTTCACCATTAATTGCAGTAGAAAGGAAATAATTGGAAACAATAATTAGGATGTAGGATGCAAAGAGACCTGCTAAAATACCTAAAGGAATACCTATAATACCTAAAATAGTGGCTTCATAAAAGACATTTTTCTTAATTTGTTTTTTAGTTGCTCCAATACTTCGAAGCATGCCGTATTGTTTCGTTTTCTCAGATACACTAATATCAAAACTGTTTTTAATACAAAAGACAGAAGTCACAACAATAATTAAACAAACAATGAATACTACTACACCTAAACCACTTATACTAGAATCTTTAATCGGATTGTTTTCGAGTTTAATTAAATAATTGTTTTCTTGAAATTTGTATTTTACATGATCTAATTCATAAAGTATATGATCACTTTCTGATTCTGATAATACTTCACCACTATGATAAAGAATAAATAAATCTTCATCAAAACCTAAAATACCAGCGGTAATCTTTAAATTATTTTTAATTCCACTTTTAGTATATCTAGCATAAACATCAACAGTACTATTAAATTCATTATCTTTTTCAAAAGTAATAAAAGTATAGCCTGGCGCAGAATAACTTTCAACATTATAAGGAGGTCTTTCAATAATACCTACTATTTTATAAGTAATGCTTTTCGTATTAGTAATATTTTCAATACTTTTATTATAATCATTACTTTCTAATATTTTACCATTGACATCTGCTATAACCTCCGTTGAATCATCTGGTATGTAAGGATCGTTTTGCGTTAATATAGTGCCATCACTTGATACTCTGTCACCCACATTTAAAGTAATAGTATCTCCTATATTATAAGTTACTCTACCATTAGTTTTAAGATGGGTTGGAATTACTATTTCATTTTCATTCTCTGGTAGTTTCCCATCAACTAATTTAACCCCTAAATTTTCTAATGATTTTTGGGAAAATCCTTTAATAAAAATATAAGGTTTATTGGGATTTTTCGAATTATCAAGTTTAGCATAACCAATATTTTTGGTTAAAAATATTTCTTCAATACTCCGATTATTTTGAAAATTCTTTAAATCATTTACTGGAACATCATAATATGCCACATGAAAGTTTCCTTGTTCACTTGTTTCAAATGAAATTAAAGAGTTAATTAAACTAACATATAGAGATGATACTGCCGTTATAAGAGATACTGATAAAATAATCCCAATAATGGTGACAATAGTTCTCTTCTTATTTAAAAGAAGATTTTTCTTAGTTAATTTTTTTAACAAATTCATCTATTTTCACCCCTTAGACTATTTTGCCATCTTCTAGTTTTATAATCCGATCGGCATATTTAGCAATTTCCATATTATGGGTAATCATAATAATGGTTTGTTTTAACTCTTTATTAGATTTTTGCAAAAGCTTAACAATTTCATCACTTGCTTTAGAATCTAGGTTACCAGTTGGTTCATCTGCTAAAATAATGGTTGGATTAGTAATTAAAGCCCTTCCAATACTAGTTCTTTGTTGTTGTCCACCAGAAAGTTCATTAGGTAAATGATTTTTACGGTTAGATAGTCCTAGTAAATCTAACATTTCTTCTACTTTGGCTTGATTTATTTTTCTATTATCTAAAGACAGTGGCAAAGTAATATTTTCTTCAACATTTAATATCGGAATTAAATTATAGAATTGATAAATTAAACCAACTTGTCTTCTTCTAAAAATAGCCAGTTTATCATCATCTAAATTAAAAATATCAGTACCATCAATAAAAACTTTACCACTTGTTGGTCGATCAACTCCCCCAATTAAATGTAAAAGAGTTGACTTACCACTGCCTGATGCTCCCACTATCGCAATAAACTCACCCTTTGATACGGAAAAAGAAACATTATCAAGTGCCACTACTTTTGCATTTCCTTTTCCATATATTTTAGTTAAATTTTCCACTTTTAATATTTCCATATATTTCTTCCTTTCTAAAACAATTATATTATAGTTTAAGTTACATCTAAGTTACAATTTTAATTATTTTTGATTAAATTAGTTATTTGTGATATTATTGTCAATAGAAAAAGGACTCGTACCACTATTCGTTTCGGACGTCTAACTTCGAGGCATTATAGCATCGATAGTAGTGGCAGAGTCTTTTTCTATTTAATTAATATTCTTTTTTCATAACTATTCTTTTAGAAATAATATAAGATATATAAATTAAGCCTATTCCCGTTACAGGAATAATTATTTGCCAGTACTTATCTAATAATTTAACAACACTAGATAAATTAATATAATCTATAAATAAACCACCTAATATAGCGATACCAAAAATCAAAATAAATATCGCAATTCTTCCTTTTTCTACGCCAAATTTAAAAATAATTGGATACATAATAACTAATACTAAAGCCGTAGTATACATAGTTACAGACATCATAAGTAGTAGTTCACTATAATTAATTGGTTTTTTATTTACTAAACTTACTAAGATAGAAATAATAGTTACGATAATTGTCGAAATAACTAATAATATTAAAGTAGATAAATATTTAGCTTTAACAATATTTGCTCTTCCTTTAGGCATAGTTACAGCATAAGCATTCCAATTATTAAAATCATCATAACTAAAGGTCGAAATCATTAACACAACACTTAAGAATGGTAATAAAAAAGTAACATCCATTTTATTAGTAAAAGCCATTAGTAAATAAACTATAAATATAAGTCCTATAAATTTTAAATTATTTTTAATTATAAATAAATCTTTTTTAATAAATCCTAACATTATGCTTCTCCTTTTATCATTAGTACCATTAATTCTTCTAAAGTAATATTATCAATAACCATCTTTTTATATTTTTTCTTTATTTCTTTTTTATTTTTAACAAGTACTTCATAATTATATTTATTTTGTTTATAACGAACTATATCTTCTTTTTTAATATTTTTAAATTCTTCTTTAGAACATTTTAAGATACCATAATCATCTATTATATCATCACGCATTTCATTTAAAACTATCTTACCTTCATCTATAAATATTATTTTATCCGCAATATGCTCTAAATCACTCGTAATATGGGTTGATAAAATAATACTTTTATCTTCATCTTGTATAAACTCTAAAAACAAATCTAATACTTCACTTCTTACAACTGGATCTAAACCACTGGTTGGTTCATCTAAAATTAAAAGTTTAGGATGATGGGATAGGGCTGTTGCTATTTCTAATTTTTTGCGCATCCCTTTAGATAATTCTTTAATTGGTTTATTAGTAGGTAATTCAAATTCTTTTAAATAATTATTAAATAACTCAGTATCCCAATTTTGATAAATACCTTGCATTATTTTTCCTATTTCATATGGCTTTAATATTTCAGGAAAAAACATATTATCTAAAACTACCCCAATATCATCATTTAAATAATTAGACTTGCCAAATATTTTAATTTCACCTTGATCTTTTTTAATAATATTAAGTAAACATTTTATTAAAGTTGTTTTACCTGCCCCATTTTCGCCAATTAAACCAATAATACAACCACTAGGAATATCTAAAGATAACCCACCTAAAGTAAAGTTATCATATTTTTTAACTAAATTTTTAATTTCAATTATATTTTTCATTTTCCACCACTTTCATAAAATATATCAACTAATTCTTTAATTGTATTCTTACTTATATCATACATACTTGCAATATTAACTGCACTTTCAATATGTTTTTCAATTTCTTTTTGGGCATTTTCTCTAATTAAATTATTACTTTTAGGAGAAACAAAAGTACCTTTACCTTGAATACTTTTAATATATCCTTCTTTTTCTAATTCATCATATGCTTTCTTTATCGTCATTACACTTATTTTAATATCCTGGGCTAAATTACGAATAGAAGGTAATATTTCATTTTCTTCTAATTCATTATTATTAATCTGCTCAATAATACTAGTTTTTATTTGTTCATATATGGGTGTAGGACTACTATTACTTATTATTAACTTCATTATTACTCCTTTATATATAACAGCATATAACACTATATAACATTTGTCAATATAATTATGCAATTAAAAAGAATGAGTTTTATTATTACTCACTCTTTATGTAACCTATTGTGCCTTAACCTAATTATTCTATATCACTTGTTTACTCTTCTAAAAAGAAGTTCGCTTCTTATGTTATTATTTTCTAGTTCTTGTTCTAACTAGTCTTTTTTCTTCTGTATTTTCGTAACTTAAATTTTCAAAATAATTTAATTCTTTTGCTTCTTCTATAAAATTATGTTTTTCTTTTAATTCGGCAATTTCTTTTTCTAACGCTGGCTCTTCTTCCTTTATTTCTTGCAATCTTTCCTCACAAATTGCCATAAGTTTTTTATCACCTTTATGTTTAAGTAAAACAATTCCTTCAAGTATACCTAAAAAGCCAAGCCCAGTAAATAAAGATGGTATCATTAACGCACTATAGCCATTATTAATTATAAACAACCCTCCTATAGCTATTGATATAACTATCAAAGTCGATATACTTAATTTTTTATTTTCTTTTAATGAGTCTCTAGTTTTATCTATATCTTCTAAAACTCTTTCTTTATTATATCGAAGTAATTCTAATACATCTTCTTTATTTAAAATATCTTCCATTTCTTCAGTTTGAGCATCAGTTTTAACAAAACGCATTCTTCCTTCGTCATCAGTTGTAATCCATTCATTATCTTTTAAATTTTTAAATTCTACATTCATTTTTAAAACCTCCAGTAAAAGTATTATAACACAACGCAAAAAAAGAAAAAAGAGTTTTCTATTTGAGTTTAGGTTTTTTATGAAAATTTTAATAAAATTATAATCATTTGTAATATTATATGAAAATTATTGCTTT
>CANQDM010000002.1 GCA_947591505.1 uncultured Bacilli bacterium
CATTAGTATTTTCTACTTCTCCATTCATAACAAAATCCTTTCTACTTTTATAAGATAAGTATATATTACCCCCCCCGGTATTATAAATAGGCCACGAGATTACTTTCTTTGCTTAATCTTATAAAAATAATAGAAAGGTTAAGAGTTTATGAAGCATATAAATTCCATTTAATTTTAATAGGTCTTTCAGATGTTTCTTTATTTAGCTTACCAATTTCAATTTTTGAAATAAAAGCATCCAACACAACTTTATTTAATTCTTTTATATCTTTATATTGTTCAAATAATTTTTCTTTATCTAATTGTTTTTCTTTATCAATCATTAAATTATTTATTTCTTCATTTATATCAATTAATCTATCCTCTAATTGACTTATTTGCAAACTATTACTTTCTTTGATAATATTAAATTCTGAAATATCCAAAGTGCCATTCACTTTATCAGCATAAAGTTGAACTAATATATTTTTCTTGTTTTGAATATCCGATTCAATTTTTGATTTTTGTTTTTCAAGATTTTTTATATCATTTTCAATATTTGAATAAATATTTTGCAAATAATATTCCTTATTCAATTTGGATAAATTATAATAATTATTAATTTTATCTTGAATACAATTTAAAACATAACTTTTTAATTCTTCTAAAGCAATAGAATCTCTATTATCACAAATATGTCCATTAGCTGGTGTATTACCTCTACATATCAAATACTCTCTTTTGCCATTTTTTACATTTGAATTATTTTTATAAAATGGTTTTCCACAACAAGAGCAATAAAGTTTTTTTGAAAACAAAGGTAATTCCCCATTTTTTTGTCCTCTAGTTTTAGTGTTTTGTTGAAACAAAGCATTAACAGTATTAAATGTTTCTAAATCTAAGTTGGCTTCATGACAATGTGGAACAATTATCCATTCAGATCTAGGTTTTGGAATAGGCTTTTTATTTTTAAAACTAGTTCTTTCAGTTCTACCTTGAACAAGAGATCCAATTTGAGTTTCATCAGTAACAATATTCTTTATCATTTGAGAAGTCCACTTTTGTCTATGTGGAATAATTAATATATCACCTTTTGATATTTTATTTGTTTTCAAATTACTTTCTTCTTTAATTTCTTCTACGGTAACATAAAATTTCTTTGCAATAGATTTTAATGTTTCACCTTCTTCAACTTCATATCTGATGCATTTAATATGTTCTCTTCTTCTTACCTTTATTCCTTTTGCATCTTTATAGTCAGCAGGTGTCAAAATTCTTTTTGCCATTAAAACATTAATTACTGTTTTCATACTTTTGCCATGAGATAGCATTCCTGCCATTAGTTGAATTACTGGTCTAACTTCTAAATCTGGAATAAGGTGATGTTTGTCTTTTGGATCAATTATATAGCCATATGGAGCAAAACTTCCTACAAATTCGCCATTCTTCATCATTGAATTAAGTGTTGCTCTTGTATTCTTTGATGTATCTTCAACATACCATTCATTTACAAGTCCATTTATTTGTCTTGATTTCTTATTTTCTGCTACGGCTGTGTCTGAATTGTCAACTAATCCTAAAAATCTAACATTCCACTCTGGAAAACATTTGTGCAAATATTTCTCTACCATTTCCATTGAACGAGTAAATCTTGATTGACTTTTACAAAGAACTATTTCAGTATTGCCAACTTCAGCAAACCGAATTGATTTTAACCATTCTGGTCTATTATCATCTACTCCACTAATATCTTCTTCACAAAATATTCCAACAACTAACCAATCTCTTTTTTCACACTCATCTAATAAATAAAGTAACTGATTTTTAATACTACCAGATACATCACCATTTTCTAAATCTCCATCTTCAACTGATAGTCTTATATAAAGAATTACTCTAAATTTTTCACCTGGTTTAACAACTTTTCTTACAATATGTTGTGGTTTCTTAAAGCAATTAGGATCATCCTTTTTTGTAATTCCTAAGAGTTGTTTTACATTAGCTGAAACATATCTTAATTCACTTTCATTTAGAAGTTGTTTAATTCGTTTTAATTGTACTTTTTCATTTGTGTTTTCTTCTAATTCTTCTTTATTTGCATTTTTAGTAATATTATTATAACTAGTATATTCACCATCCTTTATTACATTTAATATCACTTATTTACTCTCCTTATAGTTATTTAAAAACTATATGCTCAATAAACAAATGATATATGTATAATAATATCCTACTTGCATTATACCACACCTTTTTTTAATTTGCAGTGGTTATTTGCATTTTTTCCATTTTCTATATAACTTGCAGGATTATGCTCTAATTCAATAATGACATATGCCAATTTTTTATTTATTAAATCACCTATCTCTTCTTCTGATAACATAGGATCAATTTCTTCAGTTAATTTCCATTTATATTTTTTTATATTGATTTCTTTATTCACACATACCCCCTTTAACTATTATACTAATATTTCATTTGATTAATTTGTTTACCAACTAAAACCACTTGATAACCTTTATGGCTCTGATTACAAGTGATTAAAGTTATGTACCTTTCTTTATCAGTTATTATTACACTAGCTTTTCCTGTTTTTTCTATATCATATTTATCAAATATCTCGTATTCGTATTTTATACCATTATAATAAATATAAACCTTGTCATTGATATTAACTTTGACAAGGTTTTTAAAAAATGCAATTTTACTATTTCCTGAATGTGCATACAAAATAAAATTACCATTTGTATCTGGATATTTGCTAATATTATCAACACTTATTGCGTATTTAATAGAAGCAAAATTTTTAGTATTATCAACTACACCTCTTTTTAAATTAATTGTTGGAATTTCTAATATTGCTGTATAATTTATATCTTTAGCATTTGATTTTTTAGGCTTTTCATTATCACTTTTATTATTATTAATTACTGTTGTTTCAGTAATATAATTATTAACTTCCATATTTTCTCGTATTTCTAAAATAAATTTAGTAAAGAAGTATAAAAATATAAAAGTTAAATTAACTATTAATATTATTATAGATATTTTTTTAATCATAAGACATTCTCCTTCGTATTTTCATAAATCATAATTTGAGTAGTATATTTTTTATCATTTCTTGATACCACAAAACTATAATTTCTTTTATCAAATTTTTCTATATTTTCTATTATGTTATCTGGTAAATACATATCTAATTCAATTAAATATACATTTTTATTTATTGTTATAATCTTTGCTTTCATACCTAGCAATACTTCTTGTATAAACTTATAAACAATATCATTTGGTATTCTAATATTTTCATTTCTTATATTTCTACTTTCTTGATGAACAGCTCTTTCAAAACCTTTTTGAATACTATTTTTTTCAACTGCCATTTTAGTATTTTCTTTATTTTCTACTACCTTCATTAAAGTTTCAACAGTATAGTAATTTTCTGTTAGCCTTTTTAAAATTTTAGTTTCTCTTTGCAAAATAGGATAATTTTTAAACTGCGGATAAATATCACTATATAAATATGTATCTCTAAAAATTGGATTACCGAAAGTAGGGAAAATAATTGTTTTATATTTTAAACCTATTATTTCATTTGCTGTTAATAATTCTTTACCCATTAATGATTTAGTTTGATTCGCTCCAATTTTAAATGGATCTGTACTCATACTCATTGAATTTGTTTCTATTGTTGATTTTCCCAATTTCTTCGCAATTACTTCGGCTGTTTCAACCGTATTAGTTTTTAAATAAACTAACGCACAGTTATCTTGAATGATGTTAGCTATTTCTTTACCATATACTTGATTCAACTGACTAAATGATTGAATAAAAAAATAAAATCTCATACCTCTACTTCTAGCAACAGATACTACTGTTTCTATTGCATCTAATGGAGGACAATTAGCAAACTCATCAAGTATCCAATCAACTTTTACAGGAAGCATACCTTTATTTTCTTCTAAATTAGCAAATTTAGTTAAGTCTTTAATTAGCATACCAACTATAATTGTAACTAATTGAAAGTATGCCCTATCTTCATCTGGAACAATAATGTATAAAGCTGTTGGTTTCTTTCCAATATTTGTAAAATTAAATTCACTGACACTAGTAATATTTTCAACATTTAAGTCATCAAAGATAGACATTTTTTCGCCAAATACTGCTGTAATTGATTTATAAGTGTTTTCTGCAGATGACAAAATTGATGTTAAATAATCTTTTGATAAACTTCCATAAGGTCTTGAATTTAAATTTCTTTGTAAAAAAGTATGATTATCTTTAATTAATGAAGATGTTTGAAATTTTTTAACACTTGAAATATTTATTTTAGATTCATTTATTAATCCTTCTTTATAATCTTCTAAAAAAATGCCGACAATTCCTACGAACAACTGCTTAGAACTGTTTAGCCAGAACGGGTCCTTGGACTCTTTTTCTGTAAAAATTAAATTTGCTAAAGATATAACTAATCTATTTGTTTCAGCTTGATGCTTTGAACTTAAATTTTGATTATTCTTAATTTCTTCTAACAATTCATCATTATTTTTATTTTCTAAAAATTCTTTTAAATCATTACCACTATAGTTATCTATAAAATCAATATCATACATTTTTTTACTTCTGATTCCTTTTGAAATTAATTCTTGATTATTTTTAATTACTTCAACAATGTAATTCTCTAAATTATATTTATTTTTTACTTGTTGCATATATTTATCAGAAGAAAACATTCTATTAACTGAAACTTTATTTACCTTTAAAAAATGAGTTAAAAAGAACATCATCTTTTTATTATATAGACAATGTTCTTTCCACTCATCAATAATTGGTTGCATAATATTTATTTTATTTGATTGTGCAGGATTTCTAAAATCTATTGTAACGACATCATATCCATTATCTTTAAAAATTTTACCAGTTGCATTAAATAATTCTGCTTTTGGATCAGTTAAGACCACTGAATGTTTTTCTTTTGCGGTTGCAAAATGAATACTCATATTTAGAGAAACTGTTGCAGATTTACCAGATCCAGTAGAGCCTACTAATAAAAAGTGTGGTGATTTATTATCAAAATAAACATTTTCAAATTTACCACCAATTTTTTCATACCATACTGGGAATCCAACTTTATTAATATTATTAATTTTTTCTTTATCAAAATTGCCTTTTATTTCTTTTAAATCAGCAAATTTACTGCTTCCATGCTCATTTTTATTAGATAATTTTCTCTTTGCAATTCGTGGCTCAACTAATAAAAGAAAAATAATTAAACTAATAACTATTATTAATAAAATAAACATTGGATATGACATTGGATCAAATTTTATACTATCCATTATATATCAATTGTTTCTTCCTTTTCAGAATTAAAATAACTTGGTATTAAAATTCCTGAAAATTCCATTGCTCTTATTAATGTACAATCTTTTGGTAAATGTAAATCTCTTTCAATTTTAAATCCATATGGTAATTTTATACTTTCTAATTCAGACAGCATTACATACCCAAGTTCAGCCCAATTATTATCTCCTAAATGACAATATCCAAACATTTTATAATCACCATTGTCTAATTTGTTACCTTCTGTAATAAGCCATGTACCAACACCCATAGGATTAAAATACTTTACTATAACTTTAGAATCTCCCAATAATCCATCTTGACTACCTAGTGGATATTTTTTAAATTTTTCTTCTAATTCCTTTGTCATAAGTTTCATATTATTTAACTCCATATTACAAAAATTTTTCTACTTCAGGTGCTTCTCTCAAACCTTTTTCAATTTCTATTTTATCTTCAATTGCTTCTAATTTTTTAACAAAACTTTTATTAAAAATTTTGGTTTGATTATAAAATATACATTTTTTGATTTCTTCTAGTCTTTCATCACTAACCCATTCAATAGGAATATCCATAACTTCTTTCACTAAAATAGTAGCAAACATATCGAAATATTTTTCCATTGCTGCTCGTTTCGATTCTAACATTCTTACCTCTTTCTATTTATTCTAATTCTTTATCAGCTTCTATTTCATGATTTTCAACATAATCGGCTATATATGTCCTTAAACAACTTTTAATATTCTCTACTGTATCACAAGCATATCTACATTCTTTATTATTATCTTGATTTATGGTTAAAATTTCATTTTTAGGATTATAACTTATACTAATATTAATTGGCTCATTTAAAGCTTTACTATATAAATTATTAAAACTCGTTTCACAATAATCACTTGAATCTAATACGATTTCTTCATTATTATATTTCTCTCTAACCTTGTCTATTGCTTCATCAATATTGTTAGCATCAATACTAATAACTCTTCTAAGAATTTCTTCAATTTCTATATCATATTTTTTCATAAGTTTATTATCTACATCCCAATTTCATAATCATCACTATCTGATTCATAACTACTATTATAATTGTCTTCAAAAGAGTTCTTATTTTGTTCAGCATTGTTTTTAATACGATTTAATTCTCTTGATTCTTGATTTTCAAGATGATTTGAAATTTCCATATATTCAGCTTGGATATCTTTATCATACATAGCTTTGTTAAATTCATTACTAATATCTTGATTAAAGAAACGGAATCCTTTTTTTTCTAATCTTTGTTTTTCTTGAATGTATGAATAAGTATGGTTTATAGCAATAACTTCTGGTATTCTCAAATCTTTAGGATTTAAATTATTATCCATACAAATAAGAGCTTGATAAAATAATTGCTCATTATCTTTTCTTAATTCATTTAATTGACTATACATAATACTTAAAAATTGTCTGTTTACTGACTCAGATATTGCTTTTTCTATAACTTGTCCTAACTCTTTTTCAAAATGATTAGCAGGTACAATAGTTGGTTGATTTGTTTCTGGATTAGGATATTTATAGGTTATATCTGATAATGTTTTTGCTAACTCTTTTGGTTTTTGTTGTAATAATTCATCATATACAGTTCTCATTTAATATCATCTCCTCTCTTTCTTATTAATTCTTTTAAATAATCAATATTCATAATTTATATTTCCATTTCTATATCTTCAATAAGATTCTCTTTTTCTATTCCAAACTTATCTTTAAAAAGTTGATACATTTTTTTGCTAACATCTTCATCAGTCATATTTAAATTAAACCAATCAGCTGAATCTATTTCACTTTCCCAATAATCATTACTATATTTATAACCATACTCAATTTCTGGCTTTCTATCAGGATAATAATGTAGTTCTACGCAATTTCCAAAGTTCATTATTCTAGCAACTGTATAAGATTCATCTTTTTCTATATCTTCAATACTAGTAACAATATCACCATCTAAAAAGCCATGTTGAGGTATTTCATCAACTGATAATTGCGATTCTGTATATCTTAATAATCCTAATGAATCTAATAAATTATCTCTAAGTTCACAATATTTATTAAAATATTTTTTATATTTATTATAATCTTTTTTAGGAATATTATATTTTCTTATAAAATTTTCGGCTTTGTTTTTCCAAAATGGATAATCTTCATCCATTTTAAATAAAGATTTAATAGTCCAACCATTTGCAAATATTTCATTATAGTCCAAAACTTCATCATATAAACTTTTTAAATTTGGTGTAATATAATTTTCAATGTATTTTAACATTGCAAAATCACTGCTTTCATAATTAATTCTAAATTCTTTTAAATTAATCTCATACAAAAATTTTTGAGTATAGTCATTTGTTACCCATTTATAATAAACTTCATCATAACTTTGATTTGTTAAATCGCATAATCTTTTAAAGCATCTTTCTCGCACAATAGTATCTGCATTTCCACCAAGTAAAGAATAAACATCTCCTTTACCAGAATTTAATAAATTGTTTAAGTCATAAAATGTAACGGAAGGTGAAAGTGTCATTCCAACACTATCATCCGGATACTCACTAATATACCAAGCCTTTATAGGTACTTTTAAATAATCTAATGAATCCTTTTCACTAATGCTTTTATTTTTAGAATTAAAAACCCTGTTCCTTAACACTTCTATCTCATCACATTCATATAATCTGTTTTTATATAAAATAAAACACTCATTAGAGTGTGTATCCAATAGATAATCTAATTCTTTTATTGGATAATCCCAATTATTAGATTCTTCAGAAGAATCTTCACTATTAGAATATAAATTATCTAAAAATTCTTTTTTTATTTCATTTTCCGAAAAAATTTTAATCATTATATCATCTCCTTTAAATTATAATTCCATTCCTGGTTCTTCATTTAATTCTATTTTTTTTAAATTTAAGTTTTTATTTTCAAATGAGCTTATGACATCATTTACTATATCTTTATTTATCTCAAACATAATACAATTACGATTAATTTCTAAAGAAGCTTCACCAATGGAACAAGAACCAGCAAATTGATCTATTACCCTCTCAAATTCTAATGTAATATATTTTTCTATTTCTTTATATAATTCTTTTGGCTTTTGTGATTGGTGGATTCTATCTTGCTTAGATGGTGGATTATAAACAAAAGCAGTTGGAAGCATACCATTTGTGCCACTCATATAATGTACAGGAAGATTATTCTTAGTTAATATATTTTTTATTTCTTCAGAGGATAATCCTCTAGGATTGATATTAGCTTCAGTTAGTTCCTTTATATTCTTTTTAGTATCTAATCTAAGTTCTCTTGCCTTTCCTTTAGATAAGAATAAAATGTCTTCACAATTACTAGCTTTTCTTCCTGTATTATTTACTTGGTTGCCTTTTATCCAACTTACTTTTGCATAATATAAAAATCCTGATTCTTTTGCCATATTTTTAATTCTTGTTAAATATTCCCAATTTCCGCCAGATTCTTCTGGGAGAAATTCTACTAAAAAAGAGCCTTGTTTTAAAACACGAAACTTTTCTTGAAAATCTCTTTCACTATATTGAAAACAGGAATAGGAATTTGTAAAATCCCTATTCCCACCTTTATTAGTTGCTAAATCATACGGATGATCTGTTATTATTGCATCTATTGAATTATCTGCAAACATTGATAGATCTCTACCATCTCCATTAATAAGCAAACAATCGCATCCATTCTTTGATGATTTATATACGCCTCTAGCAACTTTTGTAAATAAGCCTTTATCTATGCCTTCATAAATTCTTGCACGAATAGAAGGTATTTTTACATCTAATGCTGTAACATCTTTAATTACTCTTTCTGCTTCTTTTAAAGTAAACGATTCACAATCATTAAAATAATCTAATAATGACACTTGTATTGATGCCATGTTATTTTAATAATTCCATTTCCTGAGCTACTATATCAATTTTATCCTTAATGGATGATACATATTTATTCACCTTTTCTTGAGCGTTTTTATAATCTTCCGTTTCAATAAGTTCTAGTAAATTATTTGCCTTTTCACCAGTTAATCGAAGAAAAGGTTTTGAAAATTTAATATTATCTTTAAACATAGATATAATTTCATTTATAACTTTATCATTATCAAATCTATTATGATTGCTTTCTAAAATACCTCCATCTATATTATGCCCTTTATTATTATAAAAAGTAAAATCTACTGCATATCCTCCGTTATAAATATGAAGAATATTATTTTCAGAACTAATAATTAATTCATCCATTATCTATCAATATCCGCTCTCATTTTTACTAATTTAACTGTTATATTACTATTAGGATATTCCTTGCGCTTTAAGTGTTCTTTCATTTTACTACCTCATCTTTTTCTAAAGTAAAATCATATAAAAATCTATCTCTCATATCTTCATTATAAATAGAATCATAATCATCTTGAATTTCATAAGCTTTATCAATATCTTTTTCAGTTAGATTTTTAATGTCATCAATTCCTTTAATTTCATAAAGAAGAAGTGCTACATAAAATTCTCTACAATATGTATCTTCTTTTAAATACTTTAAATGTTTTTCTATTGCCTCTCGATTTAATCCTTGCATTTTCACTCCTCTCTTATTTTTATATTTCTAAATCTTTACTTATATTATTATTCTTTTGATATAATGTGCTGTTAGAATAAAAAGTATCTAATGCATCAGTTGTTAATGGCTCTTCGCCATACCAATTTCTTGATTCTTCTATTGAATTTCCAAAAGTCATTCCCTTACAAGGTTGATATTCAAAAATAATATAATCTGATACACGATTATTTATTTTTGCTAAATGTTGCCATGCTTCAAAAGTTTTATCATTATGAAAAAAATCTTGTAGTCCAAGATCACACATAAAATTATAAAATTTATTAAATTCTGATTTATTTCTTATAATAAATGTATTAACACCACCAAAGAAATCTAACCACTTTATATCATTTTTATTCATATAGTTACCTCCATCATTTTTCGATATCCATATCATCAAGATTATTATTAAAATCTTCACAACAATTTTTTCTATTAACATCAACAACTAAATTAGCATTACCTAACTTTTCAAAAAGCTTTTTAGCACCATATTGCATTTTATATTCTAGTTCTTCTTTATAAATTGGAAAAACTTGATAAAAGTTTATTTTACCTTTGTTCTTTAAATCTAAACTTAATTGCTCACCATTTTTATCAATTGCATCTACTAAAATTGATGATGATAATTTAGTATTTTTCGCATAAGATTCTGCATCATTATGTGATATCGTATGACCGAATCCTATCCAACTTTTTTCAATAATTGGTAATCTAGCAATTTGTTTTAACAAACTAATTACCCAGCCATTTTTCTCTTTACTAAAATCAATGTTCCAATCTGGAGATAAATAGATAACTAATTCTGCTCTATCCATCTCATAATCTTTTAATTGTGAAGGAACATTCATTTTATAAGCTCCCATACCTATAGTAATTAATTTATAATAATTTTTTTCTTCCGATGGTGGAATAACCATAATATCTAAATGAATACCTGGTGAATATAATTCATGACATATAAAACTACATTTTCCATAATTATCTTCTATAAATTTTTGACAATTATCTATTTCTTCTTTAGTATAAGTATATAATGGTGATGTTTGTAAGCCTTTAATATAATAATGTACTTGTTTAGCACTCATTTTACCATTCTCGTTTTGACACATTTTTTTATCAAACATTAACACATCACCATTTCTTTATTCTTATCTTTATTTAAGTTCCTATCATCATTAAACATAGTATCTAAATTATAATAACCTACAATTTTATATTCTCCATCATTTGTTTCTAACACATAATCTAATCCAAATTTTTTGATTTCTAATTCTAAATTCTCTATATCTTCATCAGTATATTCATCTGCATAATATTCTTCCCATTCATCATTTGTAATATGACACATTGAAACATCAGAAGTGCTTACATCATCATATATACTTTGTAGCAATTTTGAACATTCACTTACTTTAGGTAAATTTAAAAATGAATCCAAATCACAAAATATTAATTCTTCAAAAGCACTTTTGATAAATTCATCATCTAATTCTCTATCATTATAATATCCAAATGCTTCTCTAATATCAGTGGTTTCATAATCAGTAATAATATTAGCAACTTCATTACCATTCTTTTTAATAATTGCATTACATTTCATATTATCATAATCAACTGTCCAAGTATTTAATATTTTTATTTCTATATTTTTATTCCTATCATTATACCATTTTTCAAAATTTTCCCATTCATTTCTATTATATATAACATCACTAAAAAAAATCACACCATGTTTTTTTGCTAATTTTTCCCTTTTATCTAACCAGTCATAAAAATTTGATCCATTAATCTTTGCTAATTCTTGTTCATAATTATTCATTTTTTCTTTTGGGCATTTTTCATCAATATATTTCTCAATCACACCAAATTTTCTATATCCAATTACTTTTTCTATATCTTCATATTCTTGTAATATGTTCATATACAAATCACCCCCTTTAAAAAAATCAGATAACTCTGATTCTATAAACATTAATTATTTAATATTTCAATTCTATCTATTTGTGATAATAGTGATTCTTGATATACAAGATAATTATTCATTAATTCTTCAAAAGAATTGTATGACTTTTTTATTTTGCTATCTAAAATATATATTAATACATTTGATGCCTCTTTAACAATTAAATATTCTAAACTATATAATTTAAATTTTAATTTTTTATTAGTTTCTAATATATTACTCATAGTTTGATATTTCAATATTACCACCACTTAATTAAATTATATATCAAAAAAATGCTATATACTAGCATCTTTTTCAGAATCATTATCTTTTATTAACTTGTTATCAGTTAGATAAGTTTTTACTTTTTCCCAAACTATATTAAATTCAGGTTTATTTGTTACACCATTAAGACTTTCATAACTATCTTTCATTTGTTGCTTATTTTCAATCATAGTTGAGAAATCTCCTAATTCACGATCATCATATTGTAATATCTCTTCAATTTTAGAAAAATCAATATTTTCTATTTTCAATATTAAATATATATCTAATAAATCTTTCGCTCTTCTAAATGGGTGTTCATTTGATAATGCACTTAATTTATCAGCCATAATTTTTTCTTTGGAAGAATATTTTACATCAATATCATTAATTCTATATATAACATAAAACGGATTATTTTTTATATCTAAATCTATTTTTGTTATAACTTTGTTATTATCAAAAATTTTATAGCCCATAGATTTTCCTTCTTCAGGTAATCTATATAATTCTATTTCATAATTAGGATTTACTCTTTTAATTGCTTTTTCAAAAGTTTTTGTAATTTGATTATGATCAACATTACCAGTCCAATTTGCATCAATATCTACTGTTTTTCTTTCAATATTATTATTTTGATTTTCGTGAGAAAGAATATCATTTATAGCAAGACCGCCTTTAAAAACAATTGGAGCGTTTTCTTTAGAAATTTCTTCAACAATTCTATATAAAATATTTTCAAGATTATTTCTATCATTATTCATAAAATAAAATTCCTTCTTCCATATAATGTTTAGCTTTCTTCTTTAAATTTTTTGGAATTACTAAACCATTATATGATTCATTATTCTCCCAATAATAATCTGCAAATGTTTCGTATAAAACTTGTGTATCAGTTTCATTATTACTTAACATATCTATAATTGCATTAGTAATAGGTGATACTTTTACACCCTCAAAATCAATAAAAGGAATCTTATTTAAATTCTTTACTAAAAAACACTTAACATATGGTAGATTAAACTCTTTTTCAGAATAAACATATATTTGATGACGAAAACCACCATTTGAATATCCTTGAATATCTGCAGCACTCTCTCTACAAATTATGCAATCTAATCCATTTAATAATACTTTTGCAGCATCATAAAAAGTTATTACATCTTCATTTGTAATTTCTTCAGCATAAGAATAAATACTCTTGTTTAGATCATTAACCATAATTTTAATTCCTTTCATATTTAAAATTATACTATATTTTGCTTCTCTTTTCAAATTTATTTATCTTTAAAATGATGTAGTTATTATCTTTTATTCCTTCACTTATATATCAATGCTCATTTCTTTGCTATCATCATTTGATGTATTTTCAAATTCAATTCTATCAACAACTTCTTCTAATAATAGTTTTGTGGGTTCCCTATTTAATAAATAAGAAAATTGACATACATATTCACATATACTATCTGATTGAATATTTTTACCAAAATAGAATTGATAATAACCATCTTTTGTTTTCAATAATTTTAATTTATTTTCTTCAAAAAAATCTTTTATTTTCTTAACATTTTGTATCTCACTAAATTCAGCTAATAAATCTACAGTAGCATAATCTTTAAGAATCTTTTTACTTTGCTTATATTGAATATACTCTTCAATATACTTATCATAATTATTATAAAAATTATCATAATCTTCTTCAGTAATCTCTTCACAAAATAGCATCTCATCCATTATATGATCGGTTAGATATTTTCTTTTTTGAGTAACTGTCATAGTATCAAACTCAAAACAGTCAGATTCTTTTAATTGATTAAGTTTTTCTAGATCATTATGATATTGTTTTTCTGAACCTTTACCATTTCTTTCGTAATCAAGTATTCTATCTTGTGTTTGATTTATTTCTTCTTGAATTTCATCTTTAGAATCTAGACCTGTTAATAATGTATAATATATTTTAATATTTTTATCAGATGGATTAATTAAATCAAATTTATCTAATTCTCTTAAAATGTATAGTTTCTTTTTTCTCTTCATTTACCTCTCCTTAAACAATACTCTCTATACTTGTAAATTAACTTCTTCTCTTTTTTTATTTCTTTCTAAAATTTGTAACATTTCATCTTCCATATATTCAAATGGCTTAAATTCACTAGGTTCAACACCATCTTCAAAAAAATACTTTAATGGAAAATAAGTCCATCTATCTCCCTCTGGTATATATTCATATGTATCTAAATCATATTTCATATACTTTTTACCATCTGGTGATTCTAAATGACCTGATCCATCAGAATATTTATGCCAATTCCAACCTTGACCTAATTTAGTTGCTGGAACAATGTATTCTTTATCATCTTCTACATTTCCTACTATACATTCTTTAAATTTTTCAACATTATCATATAATTCTTTACTAACTTTCTTCCAATCAACTTTACTTTCTATATAAGATATATAATCTAACACAGATTTTTGATTTTTTAAATCTAACCTTTTAAACTTATCAATTAAATCTTTATTAATAAAAACTCCACCAGCACAGCTAAAATACTCATCAATTTCTGGCGAATACAATTCACACCAAACTAGCATTCTATCATATGTCACATTTGATATATCAATTGTTTCAACATATGGTTTTGTTATATCAATATCTCTATATTCTCTATCCTTACAAAGTTTATTAAATTCATCTAATTTTTTATTTAAATTTATAAACATATATCAACCTCCTTTTATTTATTTTTAGATCTCTTTTTCTTGTTCATTATCAGATAACATTCTATAAAATTCATTTGCAGCTTCTTCTCCACTTTTAGAAAGTCGTCTTAATGCATTTGTTAATTTATCTTGATTTTTATATGTTCCATAAATAAAATAATTTTCTAATAATTTTAATCTATATTTGCTTCGATTCTTTAAATAATTATAATTGTTTCTTTTATAAATATTAATAGCTATTTCACTTATTAAATCATCTAAACTTATTTTATTATTTTTAACCTTGTATTTATTTTTACAATATTTATAATTATATAATGCATGATTTGCAATTGCATTTAATATATAATTATTAGATTTTTCCAACTTTTCTTTAATAAGACTATTATCAAAAGCATTTTCAAATCCAATGTTAGAAATATTATTTCGTTTATCTATATCTAAAAAAATATCATTTAAATTTTCTATACTTTTATTTATTTCTTCTTTAGATAATTTTAATTCTTCAGAAGTTGAAAACAATTTATGTTTAATATCTTTGGTAATTTTTCTAATTTCATTTCCTATATCATTTCTAGGTAATGAATTATATTTAATATACTTTTTATCAGTATTTCTTATTTTCGATAGCAAATAACCTAATCTATCTATTTCTTCTTCTAAATCTAATTTTGAAATATTTTTCAAAGTAAAGTTTTGGTCTTTTGGATTAAAATATTTTTGTAAATGCTCTAAATCTTTGTTTATTTTAATAAGTGCAGGTCGATATAATTTACTAGATTCAATAGTTAAAGATACTTGTCTTTTTAAAAAATTTTCTTCATTTTCAGATAATTTTAATTTTCTTCTATAACCTAATTTATTATTATAATAACGGTAACTTTTATTTTTTTCTATCCATGCAATATGAAAATGATAGTTATTTTTCCTATCAGTATGAAGTGACACTATCCACTCCAAATTTTCTTTTGGATTTTCATATCCACAATATTTAAATAATTTAGGTAATATAGACATAGTAAGCTTTTTTTGCAATTCTTTAATAGACATATTCTCATCTACATAATCTTGATTCAATGATAGAACAGCAAGTTGTGTATTAGAATTTTCTAAATAATTACCCCACTCTTTTTTCATTTTTTCTACCATTTCATCTTTTATAAATGATCCATTTTTAAGCATTGCCATTTCTTCTCTTCGCATCTTACTTTGAAGCATGATATCATCAGATTTTTTACTTCCCATAAAATATTCTATCATTGAAGAATGTGCTTTTTTTTCATCTCTACTATAATCATAAAAGCCTAAAATATATTTTTTTAATTCCGCACGATACTCATTTTTATCTTTGCATTGTATGTAATACCATTTATCACTGTTCTTTGCTTTTTTATATATTCTCAAATTATTATCAGGATTATTTACACCATAATATGGATGGGATATAAATACAACTTTTGAATCCATAATTTTATTTTTGAAGCGAAATTAATTCATCAAGTTTTGAAATTATTTTCTCATTTTGATTTTTAATTTCTTCATTATCATTTAATTTTATCAGTCCAAGTTCTAAAAGTTCTATAATCATCTCATTTATAAAACTATAACTAGAACATTTAAATTTATAATTAATCATTTCATCAAGAGCTGTTGGAATACTTATACTCCTTCTTTTAAAACTTGTAATTCTTTTACTCATATATTATCCAAAATTTTTTGATTTTAAAATTTAACCATCCATACTTTGTAATTATTTTTTTATTTTTTTCATTCACTTAATTTACACCTCCAACAAATTTGTAACAACAATTTAATTTGAAAAATTATTTTTATATTTATCAAATTTATTATTAATTTCATTTAAAGTTTCACTATTATTTACATCAGAATTTTTAGAAAATTTCATATTAACAAAGAATTGTTCTAAAATTTTTTTAATTAAAAATTGATTATGAATTAGCTTATTAATTTTAACATTTAAATCAAAAAACAAGCTTTCAAAATCTTGTTTATTAACACTTCTTCTAATACATTCTCTCAATGCTTCTGTTTTATTTTTTATATTATTTTCTTTCATAAATTTTTCTAATAAACTTAAATCTTTTGCTGTAAATCTAAAAGTTTCCATATTAAAATTTTTGCCCCCTTTTATGCCAAAATACTAAAAATATTTTTAAACAGGATATGACAATGCACCACGAAAATCTTAAATGCTTTAAAATCAAGCCTTTTTTAAGATTTTCGCTGCACCAGAGCATATTTCGCACTTGCGAAATGTATATACAAACTTAAATTTTTGTATATACAAAGATGGTTTGTGTAATAAATAAACTACCATATTTTCAATGATTTAAGTGTATATACAACTGTTAATACATTTAGTATTTTTTACTATTTTTATTAATTACTTATTTTTTACTTTTTTTATCATTTATTTCATTTAAATTGTCAAATTGTGATGAATTTATTTTTAAATCTTCTTGATATTCTCGATTAATTTCTAAGATATCTTCAATTAATAATTTTAATCCTATTTCATTACATAATTCTCTAATCATTTTATGTCCACTTTTTGAAATCTGATTACAATTATATGAAATAAAATTTACTTTCTTAATATTATTATCATAAACTATTTTTACATTATTTGCAAGATCTCTATAATTAATATTTAAAAATTTTATTTTATCAATGACATTATTTTTTAAATAATCAATCTCAAATTCAATACCATAAAGGTCTTTTAATAATTTAATTTTTTCAGAATATTCTTCTTTTATTTTATCTTGTTTCGGATTTTTGTCTTTTATTAGTTCTTCTTTTTTCATCATTTGCTTTATAATTTGAAGAATATAAATTTAAATCACGATATACATATTTATTAATTATTTTTACAATATCTTTTTTATTTTTAAATCTTTTTGCAACACCACTAGCATTATTATCTGTACGATTAGTTATACAAACAACATGTTTTTCAGTATCAATTTCTATAAATATACTTACATATTCTTCATAATTTTCTTTTGGTACTTTTATATTTTTTTTCATAAATTTATTTCACTCCCCCTATTTTTTTCAATATAATTTTCAAAATTTTTATTAAAATATTTATAATTGTTTTCTAATTTAAATTTATCTTTTATAAGTGCTTCATTAATGTCTTTTACATCATCCATATTTGATATTAAAGTTGTTGCAAAAGATGTAATATTTAAATTAGCTAGTTCTTCTTTTACAATATTCTGATAATATGTTCCTGTCTTATCATTATCAAAGGCTAAAACAAAATAACCATCATAGTTATAATCTTGAATTAATTTCAATAACCTTTTATAGTTTGGTAAACCATTTAATGCTATTGTTAAAACATTAGGATCTATCATTTCTAATGACAAAGAATCTATTATACTTTCAGTTATATATATTAATTTATTATCACTATTTTTTAATAGATTCTCATTCCAAAGATAACTAATTCCTTTAGACTTAATTTTTATATTTTGATTAACACCTCTACCAAAGTAGCAATTTTTATTAATAGGAAAAATTATCATATCTTTTTTTACATCATATCCAATATTATATTTTTTAATTAAATCTAAACTAATATTTCTTTTTAAAAGATAATCAGTTTTACTAATATTTTTTTTACATTTCTTATAATAATAACTAAAATCAATAATTTCATTATTACTATTATTTTCATTTGAATTTAAAAATTTAGAAATATCAACATCTACATTTGGATATAAATTAGATGCAATAGATAATTTATCCCTAAATGATGTTACACCATAATCAATGCCAATTAAATCAAATATATCATAAGATGCACCACAGCTAAAACATTTACATATATTATACTTTGATGTAAACATCATACTAGGATGTTTATCTTCATGATCCGGATTCAAACATTTAAAATGCTCTCTTAAATTAGTAATTCCTTTTTTATTTACTAAATAATCAGCTAGTAAAGGTTTAAATTTATCTGCATCAATATTATTTTTCACATACATCTTCTAAATTATTTAACTTATTAATAATTGATTTTGTAATCAAAATTTTTAAATTTAAAATTGCTTTATTTATCTCATCAGCTTCTTTTTCTTTTTTTATTTCTAATTTAGATAAATCCTTATTTATAACTGAAATTGCATTATTTAAATTTTCTTCTTTTTTAGTATATAGATCTATCTTTTCTTGCAAACATTTCATATCTTCAATTATTTTATTAAAGTTCATATTCTTCTGCTTCTTTTACCTTTTCTGAAATAATTTCTTTTTCAATAATTGAAATATCAATATGATTTCTATTATAATATCCATCTTCATAAATAAGAAAGCCATTTTCATTTTCATCTACAATAAAATCTTCATTGCCTTCTTCGGATTCATTTTTAAAATCCAAATTATTAAAATCTATTTCTTTTTTTACTTGTTCTATATATTTTTTCATTTCTTTTTTTAACTCATCTTTATCAAAAGATACCGCTACAATCTTTGAATCGTTCTCATCATCACAAACACAATCATCATTAAGAATATAAATTTTTTCTTTTATATTTTTACTTGTATCATAATTTTTAGAATACTCTTTGTATAACTTAACTTTCAAAAATTCTAGTTCTTCATAAGTTTGCGTTTCAGAATTAAGCTCTTTTTCTTGCAATGATTCTACTATATTAATTGCGCTTTTTAACCCATTATTCAATGGAATACTATATTTATTAATTAATTTATTGTAATTCATAATCATCATCTCCTTTATGTTCTTCTTTAGTACATCTTTTAGATACTACACAAGCCGAATACATAAATAACATAATAAATGCTAATATGATTCCTATAATTATTAACATATTGTATTTTCCTTCCCTATTTCATAATTTATATCTCTACCATATAATTCCTTATTAATCCATTTAATTGTTTTTTTATTTAATTGTTTTTCATTTAATATTTCAAGTTTGTTTTCTAATATATTATTATCTCTTTTTATAAATGATATATCAGGTCGTTCCCAATATGAAGAATAATCATTAATTATATCTATAAATTCAAATGGTATATACCCATTTTGTTTAGCATCTTTTAAATTTTTATATTTATATTCTTTTATAAGATTATTATAGATATTTTTCCATTCTTCATTGGTTAAATTGATATTAACTTCTTTAATATATCCATAAGTATTATTGCTACCATTTTCAACATATTCTTTAATTAGATTTAGTGCATTATCTTTATTAAATTCAATTCCATATTCTTCACACCATAACCCATTACATATGTCTGCATAGCAAGCAAATGGACAACAATTCCAAGTTTCTTTTAGCTCTTCTTTATTGTTTCTATCAAATGTAAAACCAATATTAAAAAAATAACATTTTTTATTTTTCATAGTTTATTTCGACATATCTAAATCATCTGAATTTTCAGTAATTTTTTGCTTATTGGTGGTTAAAAATGTAACTCGTTCAGCTATAACATCTGTTAAATAGTGAGTCTTTTTATTCTCATCTTCATATTTACTAGTTTGTAATCTTCCTTTAACACCAACTACATCACCTACTTTACAATAATCTGCTGTAGTGGATGCCACACTATTCCAAAGAACACAACGAATAAAATCCGTGTCATAAATACCATCCGAATTTTTAAAATTACGATTAACTGCAAGTACAACTGTAGTTACTTTTTTACCATCTTCTAATTCTTCAACTTTTGGATCAGTAGTTAATCTACCAACTAAAACAACATTATTCAACATAATCCCTCCTTCTATCTTCAATTTTTTCTATTTCTTTATCTTTAAAATCTTTTAAAATTGTATCCCCAAATGGTTTATACAATTTTAATTCTTCAATATTTACCTTAACGATTTCATATTTTTTGCGTTTATAATTTATAATATCAATAGTATTTGAAAGTATATTTAATTCTTTCAATTTCTTAATTATTTCTTTATTTTTAAAACTTGGATTTATAGCCACTTTATTATCAAAACTTTTAAGTTGTGGTATATGTTCAGTTAATGTTTCACTATGATTACTATCATAACGAACATCAATTAATAATGAACTTTTCATTCCATTATCCCAACTAACTTGACCACCTACTGATAAGCCAATTCTTTTACCATTTATAAAAATTTTTTTAGCGGAATCATCCATAATAGAAGATTCATATTCATCTATCACTACTTGATAAATATCATCATTATTTTTTTCCACTTTTTTCTCCATCATTTATTAAATAAAAAAACACAGATGATTCTAATACATCACATATATTTAACATATCAAAAAAATCTGGATTTGATATTTTTCCTTTTTCTATATCTTCGATTGTTTCTTTATCTACTTTTGACAATTTTGATAGTCTATTTAAAGACATTCCCCACGATAATCTTTCTCTTTTTATCATTTTACCTACATTTTTTATCCATTTCATATAACCCCCTATATTTTAAAAAGGAAAGCTAATTTAAATTAACTTTCCTATAACTTTTTAGATCTACATAAAGCATTGCATCTAATAATGTGCCTTTTTCATCTTTTAATCCTAAATGTAAATGTGGTCCAGTTGATTTTCCTGTTGTTGATGTTCTGCCCAATAAATCACCAACTCTTACTATTGAACCAACCCTTATATTAAGTGGTTGACTATGATATTGAAGATGATGATAAATAGCAATAAAACCATTGTTACATTTAACATTCATATAATTACCAGTTTTATTACCAGATTTACCATACGGTAAATCATTATTTTGAGTATTTGTAATATTAGTTACAATACCATTACAAATACTATAAAAATTTGTTCCAATAGGGACAGAAAAATCCCAACCAGAATGAAAATCCGTAGTTGGTTCTTCACCATCTTTGAAATCAATAGTTCTATGTTTAAAGACATATGAAGAAACAGTAAAGTTTGTTTTTAAAGGAAAAGAAAAAGGTAAGGTATAAATTGATTCATCATACTCTTTACTTGTAGTTATATCTTCACCATTGTCATTACATAAATCTATTACATCTATTTGGATTCCATTATTATTTGTACCATTTTCTACTGTAAATTCTGGTAATGTATCATCTTTTTTTAATTGTTTACAAATTGTTTTTATTGGTATCATTTGTTTTTCATCTATATCAAGATTCTTTAAATATGCTTCTTCCCATACATCAAAACTTAAAGTTGAAGTATCTAATATGTTATTTACTCTTTGAAGATAAAAGACTAATCTTTCTAATGAAACATAGCCATCTTCTATTAGATGCTTATCTAAAAGCTCCGTATATGTATCAGCATATATTTGATTATTTATTACATTTGTTTTACTTCTCATGTTATCGATTTTATCCTCTTCAAACGATTTACCTGCTATTATTCCTGCAATTATTACCACAAGAAGAAAAAACGGAAATATTACTATAATTATGGGCGAAAAAATCATAATTAATTTTTTAAACATAAATTAATCACTTGTTCCGTATGGATAGTCATCAGATTCACCCATATAATATAATTGCAAAGGCGTTGCCAAAACATGTACTCTAATTCTATTTTTATTAGTAATATTTATTAAAAAATATCCTTGGGTACATGTAATTAAAAATTTCTTTTGAGTTTCGGTTAATGGCTCATTTGCATATATTTTTTCTACATCCTGAACAGCTCGATCATCTAACAATCCAGTTGCTTTATATTGACAAACACCAAATAAATTTGATGCATATCTTAAAATACCACTAGAACTTGTTAAATCTGATGGTTGTTGAGTTGCAACTACTATCCCTGCACTATACTTCCTTAATCTTCTTGACATTTCACCAAAGTATTTTAATAAAGTAGGATTGTCTTCATCTACAAAACAATGAAATTCATCCACCACAAATAAAATATTTTGTTTTTTATTTGTCTTATCATTTTTCTTCTTATTATCAACAATTACATTATTTAAATATGTAAGTAAATTAATCATTTGAGTATTTACTAATCTTTTATTAGTATTTGATAAACCCTGTAAGTTAAATGTAATTAAATCATTACTTAAATCAATAGTTGTTATTCCATTATATAAATTACCATCTTGACCTGTTACTAGTCTTTTTAATAGTATTTCAATATTGACTAATATTTTTTGCAATTCAGCATTTTTAACTTGTTTTTGTTGTTCTAATAAATATGCATACAAATCAGAAAAAATTGGATAATCCTTCGGTGTCATTTTTTCAAACTCTTCTATTGTAGTTTGTTTTGTTATACCCCTAGTGTTATAAAATTTTTCAATTATATCTAATAACACAACCAACTCTTTTTCTGAAATATTTTCAAATGCAGTAGTAAAGAAATTTTCTAAGAATCCTAGATGTTTACCTAAAATAGAAGTTTCATCTTCATCATCACTAGAAATATATCTTACTTGTAGTGGATTAATTAAACTTTTATTTGAGAGATCAATATATTCTCCACCACATCTATTTGTAAGTTTCTCTAATTCATTTTCCATATCAAATAGAAATAATTTAGTGCCTCTTGCAAACTCTTGTGTAATTAAAAGTTTTAAGAAAAAACTCTTTCCACTACCAGTTGTACCAATTACACTCATATTATGCCCTGTTCTATTTTTACTTAATGTAAAAAGATCGAAAAAGGTTGGAAGTCTATAACTACAGTCTTCTCCTATAAACCATCCAGTTTTATCATTATGATAATTTTCAGTAAAGAAAAATGTTGCACCAAGTGTTAAAGTTGGTAAATACATAGCATAACTTGGTAACCCTTTATCAGTTAATTCGAAGCCTTGCCAAGCCTCCATTTGCCTCAACATAGGTACATCTACTTTTATTTGAAATAAATCCGCATTTGCTTTTATTTCTTTTATTATCTCTTCTCTTTCTTTTTTAGTACCACTAATTGCTAATATAATTGATACTTCTTTTATTTTCTCATCATTTGCTGATATTTGTTCAATTAACATTTTATAATTACTCATCAAATTTTGCATTTCAGTAACATCACTTAAATTTTTTGAAGAATTATAATCAGCTAATACAGCTTTAAAACTACTATTTAAAACATTTAATAACTTTGATTGCTCTATTGTATCTTTTATTGTTATAGATGCTTTAACATTTGGTAAATTTATAATTCTATCCAAAAAACCATTTTCTACGAAAAGAGGATAATTTTTAATCGACACCATTTGAACTTCTTGATCATCTATTTTTAAATATGATGGTAATTCACTTATCTTTACTGGAGATAATAAATCCATAAAATCATAATACATTATTTGATCTAGATTAATATTTGCATAATATAAGTTTGAGAATATTTTTACTAATATTTTCTTATTATCTATAAATTCTATATCTAATTTAGGTACTACTTCACTACATATTCTTTCAAAGTCTTCTCTAGCTTTATCCAAAGATTCTTTATTATTGCAAATAATAGCAAAATAATAAGAACTTGCAGATGTTAAATTTTCTGTTTCAATAGAATCAATGAAACCATAATTATTTATTAATAAATCTCTTCTGGCTTCATTATTATAATTTTCATTAATTAAATTCTCATAATTTTCTTTATTTATATTTAAATTAATTTTTTCATCAAATTTATAAGCCTTAATAACATAAGGTAATCTATACAATTTAGATAAAGTATGAAAAAATATTCTCTGCTCATTATCACTTGTTAATGATAAATCAATTGGATTAACTTTATAAAACACAGCATATTGATTTGTTTTTAATTCAATAATTCCATTATCATTAATTGCTTTTAAATTTAAAAAAATCTGAGAATTTCCCATTTTTCTTTTTAAAGATTTTGCAGTTACAAATTGAGAATTTTGTCTTAATTTAAACTTATTTATTAAATTTGATTCTTTCTTTTTTAACTTTTCATTTTTAGCTTCACTTATTATAATTTCACCCCCTTTCAATCCTTTATTAAATAATAATTTTTACATTTAAACAAGTATTTTACAAAGAGGAAAAATAATCCATACATTCTATTACATTTACTATAATCTATTGGAATTAAACACATAGCACCAATAGAAATGACTACAATACCTGTTGTATAGTAGCCAAGTAAAAATAGAAAAGTAAAAATCATAATAAATATTGCTCCAATAACAAGATCCTTGATTTCTAAATTAAATAACCCTAAATTTCTCTTAATACTTTTAAGCGTAATATACAATAACATCACCCCTTTTATAATCTATCTTTATCATAATTTTTAATATTTGGTCTTGATCGATATCTTTGCGCATTTGGATTTGCTAAATATCTAAAACTTCCAACAATACCACCAAAACCAGATTTAATATTATTAATACCTTCTCTAGCAGTATCTAAACCATTTTTAAAATACTCTGGATTATATTTGCCTTTTTCAAAATCCCATTGATTTGCAATTTTTTCCATATTTGCTTCTCCACGAGATTCTAACATTCTACCATAAGATCTTGCAAACGGATTACTACTACTTTGATATTCTTTAGCTCTTGCAAGTGTTGCTTCGCCTTTACTTTTAGCTTTTTGCATTTTACTAGCTATTCCAGAATTTGCTTTTGGATATATACTTGCTACTCCACGATACAAGCCTTTAGGTACTTTTGAAGCACCTTGTACAAATTGACCTAAACCTTTACCTACTTTATATGCACCAACACCTGATGCTACACCGACTCCAGCACCACCTAAAAGTAAATGACCTGCCGATTTTGCACTACCACTTAAACCATGTAATGCTATCATCATATCTCTTCCGGTATTGCCTGACACATTATCACCTATAAATCTAGTTAATGAATTGCAACCTGTCATTAGCATTATTGCACAACCAAGATATAAAACAGTTTGAGCAACCAGTTTTGTAAATCCATCCATTGCATTTATTTCTGGACTATTTTGAATTGCATTAAACATTATAGATGTAAGACCAATTAATAACATTAATGCCCCTGCCTGAAGTATTAATGAAGCTAATTGTTGATACAATGATGACCTTTGTTCTTTTCTTCCAACACTACTTGCTATAACTAGCGGTGAAATAACCATTAAAAACGCTAATTCTAACTGCCTCTTTCCTAACATTAAAACTGAAAAGCCTATTGCAAATAAAAAGATTACACCTATTACTATTCCAAATAAGAAATTATAATTAAATGCATAATCTTCTCCATCATTCCATATTCCTTTTTCATATATCTGACATCTAAAAGATAAAGAGTCACTATCTGTTACTTGTGAAACAGTTAGTTTACCACCTCTAATTAGTTTTTCAAAATCTTCCATTGTTTTTGCTGAATCTACTTTCGAATAATCTTCCAAAAGTTCTTTTAACTCTTTAACATTATCCTCATCTACTGATTCGCCACCATCTATCTTATAACATTTTTCATTTATTGATAAATATGATGTTTTCATTTTATCACCAATAGTTGAATCTTTAACATTGAAATTATTATAAATTGCATTTGATAAATTAATTCCAATATCTATTGTTATATTAAAAAGCATATATATGCTTATTATCAAAAAGCCACATTTAACAATTTCTTTTACTATTTCAAACATTGGTTGTTCATTATTATCAGCATCTAATATTTTAAATGTTATTTTCCAAACAGAAAATAAAAATAACACAATAAATGCTAAAATAAAAAAAGCATTAAATATTTTTGTAAATGGTGAATTTTCTATTTTTGCTAATAGTTGTATAAAATTCATACTATTTATACTATGAGCCACATTATATAATACATCTATTGTATCAAATAACATATTTATTAGACTCATACCTATATTTCTTAAAATATCCAAAACACCAAACTTTATATCATCACCAATACTTAAAAAAAGCATAATACCTTTATTCTAATGTATCAATAACAAAATTAATTATACTTGGTACTAGTATTAATAATGCAACTCCTGCTAATGTATATATAATTGTCTTTTTCTTTCTTTGCTTAGTTTCATCATCACCAATAATAAATTGAATAACAAAAACTACTAGAGCTATAAATGAAATTATAACTCCAAATATTTGAATCCTAGTAGCTAAATTTTTTATAATAGAACCTAGCGCTTCAATAGTTATATTGCCACCTTCTATTTTTTCTACTGCATATACTGGATTTAAAAAAGAAAAAGCACACATAAAGAAAGCATAAAATTTTAATATTTTACTTTTTATTCTTTTATTCACATTACCCCCTTTACAAAGATTTTTCTATTTGTTTATCTAAACTTTCATAATAATTTAAAATCATATTTAAATTATTCTTTAATAAATCTGATTCTTCAGTTTCGGATTTAACTTTTAAATCTTCAATTAATCCTTTATTATTTTTATCAAAAGTATATACTCCATCATATAATGAACATCCTGTATTATTATCTACTATTATATAAACTATGCCATCTTCTAATGTATCATTTTTACTTCTATCTTCTTTATCTTGTTCTTTTGTTAGTTTATCAAGAGTTTCTAACGAATATCTACTACAAGGAATATTAACATCACTAGTCTTTAATACTATAGCTACTATATCTAACTCCAAGTCATCAACCTCCCTATTAAATTTAAATTTTATTTTTCTAGCCTCTTCTTCATTTAATTTTATATAATCTTGTTTACTCAATTTTGAATCAATGGAAGAGAAAACAGATACTTTATTAGCATCTGTTTTCATATAAAATTCCAATGTTCCATTTTTATTATTTCCATAATATTTAAATTCTAAATTAGACATATTATATAAATTAATTAATTCATCTAGGCTATATATTCTATCTTTATCTATCTCTATCATTATTTTGTTATTTCTGTATCAGTTTCTTCAAGGCTATCTTCATTATCAACTGTTTTTTCTAAATCAAGGTTTTCAAATTTATCGACTTTATCTTCATTATAAAAAATAGTTGCTGGCTTGCCTTCTCTAACAATTTTAGATGTTTTACCTATACTATGACCTGTTACACAAATCTTTGATCCTTTTTTAGATGCCTCACATAATTTTTCAGCATTTTCTTCCCATAAAGTATAATATAAGTGTTTAGAATTATTTATACCTTCAACTGATAAAGTTATATTTACATATTTTATCCCAGTTGGTGTTTCTTTTAATTCCGGATCTTTAGTTAATGTGCCAATCGCATAAAAACAATTATTCTTATTTTTATCATTAATAGTTTCTTTTTTCTTAGTTGCCTTTTTTGCCATTTTTTACCTTCCTTTCTTTTTTTATATTAACCCCCTCTTTATTATTTGGATTCTTAGAAGTTATTGCTAACATTCCGCAAGATAAAATAAGTAATGAAAGAGAAATGAATATTAAATAAGAATTTGAAGATGTTTTTGGTACATCAATAATAACTTCTTTTTCATTTGTCATTTCTGCTTTAACTATTTCACCATTATCTTTTATCTCAAACAACATTTTTTCATTATTTAAAATGTAACCTTCAGGTGCTTCACTTTCAACTAAGTAGAATTTACCTTTAAATAAATTTTTAATAGTAATTTTACCTTCTGCATCAGTATAACCTTCATAAATTAATACAGCATCATCAATATTATCTTCATAATAGAAAATTTGCACTTTTGTATTAGGTAATGGATCTCCTGTTACTAAATCCCTTTTCGTAAAATCAAATTCACCTTTTCCTAAATAATTTTTAAATGTGAAATTTAAAGTTATTACAGGTGTATATTGATCCTTATATTTTAATTCAAAACAATGTCTTGTTTCATCTAATACATGGTTACCTACAGTAGCATACTCTACTAAACAATATTTACCTAAATATAAATCTTTAATAGTAAAGCTTCCATCTTTGGTTACATACTTATCTATAAAATCACCTTTTTTATAAATTAAAGTTCCATCACCAGAATAGATGTCATCATCAGCATATAATTCATAAGTTACCCCATCTAATTCAATTTCTTCATAATGAAAAGTATTATCTTCAAATACAACTTTTTCACCAATTTTATGTACATTTACTTCACCCATAACTTCTTGGTTTGTAAATCTAACTTCTAATATAAATCCTAAATCTTCATCATATTCAAATTCTGATTCTTTATTTATTTTAAAAATTAATGGCTCTTTATTCCATAAATATTTATTTATAGATTGATCCACTTCTTCTAATTGATAATTACCACTTAATAAAGGGAATGGTGTATATAAAACTCCATCTTTTGTAGTTTCAAACACACACACTTGTCTTTTATCTGGATAAGAAATTGTTTGACATACATATTCATTAGTATCAAGATTCTTTATTTTAAACTTAATTCCTGCAATTGGAATTATTTTTTTACTAGCCAAATCAATTTTTAACATTTTTAATCTAGCACTAATAGGCCCATTATTAATTATTTTATCAACATCCTTATCTTTTATCTCAAATTCAATACATTGTGCATCTTGCGAGTCTTCAGCACCTTTAACTTGACATACTTTATATTTACCATATGGTAAAGTTATTTTTGCTCTACCTTTTTCATCAGTAGTAATTGTATCTACTTTTTTATTTTTACTAATTAAATAAATTTCAAATTCAGCATTAGCTTCAGCTTCTATTTCACCGGTAGTACCATCACTTTTAACTTTAAATAGATGTAAATCAAATTTCTTGACATCTTCTTTTGAAGTTATATTAATAGTAATACCATTATCATTAACAAAAGCACTATAAACTGTTGGATCTAATTCATAACCTTCATTTCCTGTACTTATTTCTTTTACAGTGTAATGACCATATTCAAGTAAAATTGACTTTGCATAGCAATTTTCATTTATTTCTAATCTATCTACTTCTTTTCCATTAGAATCATAAATAGCATAGACAGCGCCAACTAATCGAGCATCACCTTGTGCTTCACATTTATTTGTTTCGGAATCATGTTTGGTTATTGCAATATATCCTTTTTTTATTTCATTTGAGATTCTTATACTTGCTTTTGTATTTTCTCTTGTTAAAGTAAAAGTCCATGTTTTATCAGACTTAATCAAATTTTCAAGAGTAGATATTTCTTTAACTGTATAAGTACCTAATTTTAAACCAGTACATTTACCACTACCACCTGATGTTGTTATTGTACAAACTTCTGATTGTTGTTCATCATAAACACCAAATTTTACACCTGTTAATGGTTTACCATGTTCATCATATTTTAAGATTTCTACTTCACCATCAACAGCTTCACCTGTAACACTAGCTCTTACAGGATCTACATTACCATTAGTAATAAAATTTTGTGAATCTTCAAGAGTTAAAAATAACACAGAATTGTTATATGTATTAATATTCTTTTCTAATACTACTGATATTTCACCACCAGCTGTTGCAGTTACTGATAAAGTATTTTCATTTATTTTTGCTGTACAATTAGTACAATTTTTTACAGTAAATTCACTTAATATATTATTATTATCAGTTAATTCTTTTGTTTCGCCTTTAACTAAACTTAATGATGAGCCATCAAAACTTGGAGTCTTTGTATGTCTATCCACTAATGTTTGAATTTCATTCATAGCATTTGTAACAGCAGATGGATCATTCTTTTTCGTACATCCTTCTTCAGTACATAAACCTGTGGTAAAAACGGTTGGCTCAATAACACGATAAATTAACATTTGAGTTGCAACTATATATATATTATCTGTATGGCCACTATAGCCATAACCATAGTGAGCATATAATTGCATTTTAGTTAATTGATCTCTAGTTAATTTGTTAGTTTCTTTTTCTTGCGTATTATTAACTAAATCCAATATATCACTTGTACTATAATCATAAACATTATAATACCTGCTTCTATGTGCAATCTCGCCTGGAGCGATACAATAAGCTTGAGCGCCAAGCGTGCTACCTTCAGTAATTTTGGTGTTTAAAATTTGTCCATAGTGATTAAAATGAGAACTCGACTCCATATGTGCATGATAATAACTTCCTACATTTGTTGCAGTTACTTTTGCAGTTTCTGCACTAACACTCTCTTTGCCAAATAATAAAAGCATAAATAAAAATAAAATATACATTAAATTTTTTCTTTTTACCATTAAACCACCCTTTCATTAAAAAAGCATAAAAAAAGTAAGTATTTTTCAACTTACATTAATTTAATTATAAATTTTTGCCAGCACATTCATAACCGATTTGTTTTAAATAATCTACTGATTTTAATTGTTGTCCTAAAATATCTACATTATTAGGAACATATATAACTGGATTATTCTCACATATTCCACTTGGAACATATATTTCTAAACTATAAACTTCTTTTGTACAAGTATCATCTGAATATCTTGATGGTGATTTGTCAACAATAAAGCCATAAGAATAATATGATATTTTATCCCCAGCAGCATATGCTAGATCAAAAGAATCATATAATCTTGAAGTATTATGTCTATGCAAATAATCACTTTTCCAGCTAACATATTCTGAATCAGCATCTGTGCAAGTATGCTTTACATTTGTTTCTTCTTTTTTTACTTCTACATTACTTTCTTTTTTTGCGTTAGTTTTTGCACTTGTTTCATTTTTACTTGTATTTGTATTTTTACTCTCTGATTTGCTTTTATTTGCATTTGTGTTAGTTTTATTATTTTTATCTTCTATTTCTACTTTTTCGGATTTATTTGAATCAGCTTTATCTTCTGCAACATTTTGTTCTTGAACATCAGTATTTTTACTGTCTTCAGTAACTTTATCATCTTTTTTTGATTCAACTAAATTTTGGAAAGTTTTATTCTCGGTAACTTTATTTTTGTTACCGCACCCTACTAATAAGAAAACTATTAAAAATATAATTAAAGTTTTCTTCAAAAAACCACTCCTCCTATTACAAGTATATTATCATACTTTTAATAAAAAGTCATCACTTAATTTAAAAGTTCTGTATAAGGATTACACAGTAAAGGTGTTGCATAAATGCCTAATATATCATGATACTCATTAATTTTTTCACTTAAAGAATCAATATATAAAGTCATTTTTTGATATTTCTTAATAGCTATATCAAGTCTTATTAACATTCTTAAATATTCTTGATTAGATATTTTAAGTTCTTCTGTCCGTTCCTTTACTAGATCACTTAAATCTTTACTTAATGACAATCTAATATCCATCTTAACCTCCTTTCTATAAAAAAATAGTTTTTTTATAACGAGATCCCTATAAACTCATAAAAAAAGCAATTATTCAGATTGAATATTTGCCCTATTTGATCTATATGTTACTTTACTTGTATTTAATAAGTTAAAGTATAATGCAACTTTTATATAGCAACTTTTTCTAATTTTTTTAGTTGTTTTAGGTGATTTTGCTAATGCATCTGCTAGTTCATCAATTGTTAATCTTTGCTCAATACCAAATTTAAATATAATTTTTTCATCATCAGTTAAAGTGCTTTTTAAATATTTTACTTTGGAATTGAAAGTTTTAATTTCTTTTAATAATTCTTCTCTTTTAATTGTAGTATTTAATACTGAATCATTTATTGTAAAACTTGGTGATATAACAACTTCTTTTATACGAGTTGTTGTTTTACCAAAATAATTTTTGGCTAAGTAAACCTTATAATTGTATTCATCAAATTTTTTATGAACACTTTTTACAACTTCCCTAATTTCAAATTTGTCTAAATAATCTTTTGACAGCAAAATCTTCATTATTAATTCCCCCTAAACTAAAATGCCAAAACCGCTTTAACTTTTAATTGAAATTTATTTTACAACTTAAATTTTAAAAGTCAAGAAAAATCTTGGTATTTTTGCAAAACACTTTGCATTTTTGCAACATATAGATAAAATAAAAAATAGAAGCTACCTGTCCGGTAAGTAAAAAACTTCTATTTATAACAAGTTTATCACACATAAATATAAAAGAAAATACCCAAAAATAGTCCAAATTAAAGATAAATTTTTATGCAATATATGGTTCTAAAAAAGTACCCACAATTTTTTTTGAAACACTTTTGAATTGCCCATTTTAATTATAAAACTCTCAAATTACAAATATAACTTTAACAGCATTTTTTAAAAGATAAAGTTATAAGATTTCTAATTTTTCAATATAACATTTATTAATAATATCAATAATAGAATTATTATTTACATAGTCACAAAGTTCATCATAATATTTTTTTGTTTTGCTATTATTTTTAAATTCTTCATTTAGTAAATACGGAATACTTTTATGCTTATAATTTATTTTTAAATAAACTAAATATTCATTTTTTCTTAAATCTTTTCTTACTTGCATAATTGTAAATCTAAAATTATTTTTAAAATATTCTTTGGTTTGACATACTTTACCATTATCAAAATAAAAATTATCTTTTAGCTTTCTTCTTTCTTTTTGAGTAATTCTATATAGTTTATTTATCTTTTTTATATTCGATTTAGACAAACTATCTTTTAAGATTGTCATTAATGAAAAGAATAGTCCATCTTTAATAAAAGCATCATCAAAATTTTTAATACTTAAATTTGTATTTATAATTTTATTATTTACTATCTTCTTTGCTTTTATAACTTTCTTTTTATTATTAAATAATTTTAAAGCATCATTAAGATTTACTTCTACAAAACCTATTACTTCATTTAAATCAAAATTTTTAAAATCTCTTAAAGTTAAATTTTTTAAATCTAATAAATAAAAATATTGAAATTCTTTTATAAAATAATTATCATTTATTTTTTTATTGATTTTTCTTTTCTTTAAAAAGATTAAATCTTCATATGATACATTTAAGCCGGTTTCTTCCTTTATTTCACGAACACCATTTTTTAATGTTTCCCCACAAGTTAAATGTCCTCCAACTGTAATTTCTAATTTTTCGGTTTTATTAATATTGTTGTATTTGGGATTTTTTATTTGAAAATAAACTTTTCTCTTATTGCTATTAATAATAATACATCCAAAAACTTTATGCCAAAGTCCTTGATTATGTGCTTTTTCTTTTTCACAATATCCTAAATGGTTTTCATTACTATCATAAATATCAATATATTCTTTTTTTACTTTGCTATTCTTTTTATATCTCTTTAAAAATCCATTAGCATCATCTAACATAAGTTGAAATTCTTTATTCATATCTAAATTATAATATTCAGCTATTTTAAATGCAATAATAAATAGTTTAAAAATTCTATCTTTGACAAATGCATAACTATTATCAAAGCCATCTCTATTTTTTTTGAATCTACAATCATTTTCTTCCATAATAACTTCTGTTAATTGTCCAAGTAATATACTAATACCATTAAGATCTGAATAATTAAAATTTTCAAAATACTTTATTTCATATAAATCTATGTTTAAAGCATTTGCAAGATTTATTAATTGTAATATTACATCAGATAATTCATCACCTAAATTACTAATATTTCTTTTATTCTCATTAATATTTGAATCAGAGTATAAGACATTATAAACATGACCAACTTGTACATAAAGTTCATTAAGATATATTTGAGGATTCCATTTCTTTGCCTTGGTAATATTAAAATCATTTTCTAATTTTAATGCATCTTTATAAAATAAATTTAAAAATGAAATAATTTGATTCATGATTATTTACCCTCTTTCAAAATAAGTGGCTTAGCCCCATTGAAGGTAGAATTATAAGTATCTAGAACGATTTTATTAGATGTAACATAAACTTTAACTCCAAGAATAAATGATAAATAAGAGCAATCTCTAATTTTCAAGTCTAAATTTTTTATTTCCAATCCGCCAAAATTATCAAATATCAATTGAGCATTTTTAGTATCAAAGCCAAGTTTCAATAGTAATTCATAACATTTGTTTTTTATTAATTCTTTATTAAGTTCTTTATGACTTTTTTTACATCTTTCTCTTTGTTCTTTACTGCAATGATTATAATTCAAACATTCTTCACTGCCATAATATTGCGTAGAAGGCTTTTTTAGTTTTGCATTTAAGCCACAGGTATTAGTTTGAAAAATTTGTTGTGGATGATTATAACCTTTATTAAAGAAATTCCATGCTGATTCAGGCCAAACACAATTTGATTTTAAACAAGAATCTTTATTTTCTTTTATTGCATCCCAAAAATCTATTTTATCTATAAAATTTTCAATCAATGCAAGACCTGTTGTAACAGAAACATCAGTATATTTATTAATAGTATCAAGAACCTCTTTTATTTTCTCAGGATTAGAATTATCAGGTAAAAATGGTCTATAATAATGAATAACATCAATACCATTTTCTTTTAAAATTTTAAAATTATTAATTAGCTTTTCTTTTGATATACTTGGCTCGTATTCTTTTCCTAAATCTGAATAACTAATATAAAATATTACATTTATCCCTTTATCTTTTAATTTTTTTACTTTCTCAATAACTATATTTGGTATTGCACATTTCGTTATAATGATTAAATCATTTTTTAAATTATGAGCAATTATTTCATCAAATAATGAGAACAAATAATTAATATTATCTAAGTTAACAAAAGCATCAGTATTTGGAAGTAAACAAACTGGTATTGTTTCATCATAATATTTAAAATCAATTAATTCTTCTACAGCTTTCTTTGGTGTTACAATTTCCTTTGGACAAGTTTTATTTTCATCTGTAGCTTGTAATAAACAATATTTACATCTATTAGGACATCCCACAACAGAATTAATTGCTAGCCAACTAGAATGCATCTCAACAACAGCCATATAAATCACCTCTGCAAGTGATTTATATCCTATCACAGTTATTTTATATTAGGTACTATGTATTTATACAAAGAAATTTGCAAAAATACAAACTTTTAATTTAAAGTAAATAAAAAATATTATTCTATTTTTTATTATAGAATAATATTAAATAATTTAAGAAATTCCTTTGCTGATGGACAAAGATTATCTTCAATAAACGCAATTGATAAATCTTTTTTTATATCTATATCAAAAGAAAATAAATCTTCATTTTTTAATAATCGTTTAGGAATTAATCCAACACCGATACCTTGTTTAATATAATCTAATATTTTTTCATAATTATCAAGTTCCAAAGAAATATTTTTATTTATACCTTCATTACTTATGATATCATCTAATTCTATTCTTTCTTTTTTTGCTGTTATTGGTAATATTAATGGAAGATTATCTAAATCTTTAATAGAATTAATTTCCAATTTAGAAAACTTATTTGAATATGCAAAGCAAAATTCTTCTTGATCTATATTAACTATTTTTATTTTTTTGGATTTTGCTATATCATACTTTGGAGTATCAATTATAAAATCCATATAATATTGAGATAATTTTTCAAAAAGTTCATCAGTATATAAATTCATTATCTTAATAACTACATTAGGATATAATGATTTAAAGTGTGTAATTTTTTGAGATATAAATTCGGAATCAACATCATTAGAAACACCTATTGTTAGTTTACCATTATTTAAATCTTTCTCTTGCAAGAAATTTTTTTCAGTTATAAATAGTAAATTATATGCTTTTTCATAGCCTTCAAATATTTTTTTGCCATCTTCTGTTAAGCAAAATTTTTTGCCAACAATATTATAAATTTTAGTATTGAATATTTTCTCTAAAGCTTCTAAATGCCTAGTTATAGTTGCTCGATCAACTTTTAATTTTTTCATACCTTCATAAATGCTTTTTGATTGTCCTAAAATTACTAGTGTTCTAATAACATTTAAATTCATTTTTGGTGTATTTAATTGATTCATAGAATCACTCCCTAAATTGGTAACTATCTTAAATCAAAGAAAATATTTTGTCAAGAAAAATCTTGGTATTTTTGCAATTTAATTTTGCTTTTTTGCAAAAATACAATTAAAATTTTAAAAACAATCCATTTTCATTTCTTACTTCTTATAATATCTATTGTAAAAGAGTCAAACTAATTCGTGTTTGGCTCTTTTAATATTTATCTTTTTATATATTCCGAAATTTTATCAGTATATTTTAAATTTATCTTTTTTTCTATTGCCTCTTTTAAAATTTCAATTTTTAATTCAGTATTAGGATTTTCATTCCAACTATTAGGAAATAGTATAGTATCCCTTTCATACTCTGATATATTATTAAAATCATATATTTCACTCATCATTTTTATATATTTTGACTCTAATAAACTACATAATACATATTCTCTGTCAAATTCTTCTCTCATTATACAATTCCCCTAATATTTTCAATTTTATCTTCAAAACCTTCTGATATTATAAATTCTATAGATGTATTAATTTTTGATTGAATTAAAATTGATATTTGTCCAAATAAAATTTTACAATAATTTTCAATCTTTTTGCCTTCTTCTATTGAACACTCTTTATCATTATAAGAAAATTCAAATACTATACTTCTTGAACTTGTTTTGTTTTTGTTTATTGGTGTTCCATAATATACAAAATCCCCATCTTCAAATAAAACTTTTTCTAATGTTTGTTGTAAATATTCTGGCGATAAATCGCAATTGTTCATTATTGCACCATAAATTTCATTTATTTCATCATCAGATAATCTTTCTATGTGAATATTGTTTCGCAAGAAAATGTATTTACTTCCTAATGATGAAAATTTTTTATAAAAATTATTATCAGAAATATCATTAGTTGGAATTTTTACATCTAACTTTTCAATTGATAAATCTATATTATTGAAATAAACAATTGATTTTAATAAATTTTCAAAACTTTGTTTATATTTAACTTGTAGTTTTAAAAATTCATTTGCTGATATATTTTTTTGAAATAATTCCTTATAATCATAAGAATCTGGTAAATATCTATATTCCATCTTAACCTCCATTTATTATATTAAAAATTATACTATAAATTGATATACGAGTTGTATGACTATTTGGTATGAATCTATATTTTCCACTCCAAGATGAAACCATTAAATCACCATTTTCAAACATATCTGTAATTAGCATAGCATGACCGCCAATATTTTTCAATGTTTTGCCTTCAATTTTTATGTGTGTTAATGCAGCATCATCTCCAACTGTTAAATTATTATCTAAAGATTCTAAATCAAATCCACTACTTCCAAGAATCCAAAATCCTTTGTTATTTAATGAATTAATTACAATATCTTTTTTGTAATCTTCAAGGTCGAACATATTATGATTTAATTCTACATTTATACCTTTACTAGCAAAATAACTATTGGTAACAGTTTCATATATCATTGCACTCATTCCATGTGAATTTTTAAGTAACTCATCTATTGTACTATTATTTTCAACAACTTTATGAATGTGTAAGTAAAAATCTAATGCTACAGCTTCTAAATTTGGAGATTTTGTTATTCCATCAGTTACACTCAAATTAAAGCCCATTTTTTCCAAAAATATATTAGAACCATTCTCAATACTATTCATATAAGTTATAAAGCTATTAGCTATTGCCATATATGCACAACCACATTCTTCATAAGCTTTAGCAATGTTTTTTAAATCTGTTTCTTGAGCATCAGGATAATAATTTTTTATTATTTTAATTAATATTTCGCTTTTTTGCCTATTTATTTCTGATAATTGTTCTCCAGATAAAGCTGAAACAACAATTTCTCTTACATCACTTTGATTTCCACCATAAGCATTATCTTTAAAAATTTCATTACTATTTTGGTATTTATTTATATTAAATTGACTCTTTGGTAGGCTATCTAAATTAATTGGCTCTATTTTAAAATTAGTAGCATTATATAAATCATTTAAAGTAATAAAATTATCTAAATATAGAGTATCACCAATAGTTGGAAAATATTGTTCAAATTCTTGATTGTCAATTGTATAAGTTAACTTATAAACACTATATTTATCATCAACTTTTAGATCAAAAGTTGATTGAATAAATGGTTCAATAGAAATTATTTTTACACTATTTATTTGTTTGCTACGAGCTAATCTAGTCAAATCAGTTGATCCATATCTAAATCTAACTAGATGTTTTTCTATCTCTCCATTTATTTCTAATGTAATAACATTTAAACCATCTTTTGTATTATCGTTTATACTTAAAGTGTTTTTTATAACATCTTCAGTTATGGACACTATTTTTAATTTATCAGATAATATTGCATCATATTGAGAAACTAATTCAGTTAACAAATCTAGTTTTCCATAACTCTTCATAGATTTTTTTATATATTCAATTCCATCAATTGTATATTTTATATCGAAGTATCCATCTTTTCTTATTGTAGCATCTGTTGGAATCTCAATAAGTGCATTACTAATAATTTTATTGCATAAATTTTGTTTGGCTTTTTTATCAAAATTTCGCAATACTTCTTTCTGACTATCATATTCACCATGAAATCCAAACGGTAAACATTGCAAAACTTTAGCTGCTAATTGTGGATTATTTATCATTATATCATCATTACCATAATTTTTTAAAAATTCTTCAATAAAAATCGTACCACTATCGATATCAGCTTCTAAAGTTTTTCCTAAATCAAAGAAAACAGTTGAAAAAAAGTTTGACAATAATTTAGGATCTATTTTAAACAATTTGTTTCTAAAATTGTTAGAAATTACTATAACATTACTATTATATTTAATAAATGCCTTAGCAATTTCTAAAAATTGTTCATCAGATAAAGAATCAAAGTAATTTGTTATTTCCTCATTATCAAATATTTTTAATAATTCATCATTAGATAAACCATCAAATAATGAAGCAAATTTATTAGGAAGATCAGCCAAGTTTTTAGTAATAAAATAAGTTAATTTTTCGTGGCCAATTACCTTTCTTAACATTATTAAGTCATCTTCAATTAAATCATAAAATTGTTGATTACTTAATTTTAATAAAGAATTAGTTTCAATTAATTTATCAATTATTCTTTCTTTTAGTTCAGTTAAATCTTTATAACCTTGTGGTAAAGTTTCCTCTGTTATATTTTTAATTTCCTTAATTAAATTATCAATTTCTCCATTAGTATTAATTGTTGAAATAAGTCTATTTTCTAATAATTGTGATTCTTCTAAAATCCTTAAAATATTTGCATCATCAAATTTATTACTAACTAAATATGTAGTAATGATATTAGCATTTAATTCAATTTTAGAATTATTTATTTCTATTAATCTTTTTAATTCTTTTAATCTATTAACATATTTCCCTTGCTGTTCATCAAAAATCCATATAGCTTGTAAATCATTAATAGAAATTGCTCCCATTTGATTATCTGCAAGTTTATCAACTGAAACCTCTAATACAGGTCTTTTATCATAATAATAAGTCTTATCACTACCTTGAGTCCAAAAAACTTCATTAATATGTCCACCCTTTAATTTGCCCTCTTTAGGTCTTACAAATCCTGAATTAAGTATATCTGTAACTTGATTCATCCCTGTAACTCGATAAATACTATTTTCATTAGTTGCCATTGCAATTGGATTATTTTTTCCGAATGCAAGGCCACCTTTAAACACTCTATTTCTAACATTAATTATTCTTTCTGAATCATCTAAATGTTCAACTGATGAAGGTGACATTTCCATGTAGTAAGCATTAGCTAGTTTTGGAATCTTTATTGAATTATCAATGACATCACTAATTATAGGTGAAATTGAACATTCATCTATTCGCTCAAAAAGTTTATCAATTTCATTAATACTAAACATTTTTTGCTCAAAGTCGCCATCATAACATAAAGTAATATAATCCTTATTATTTATATCTTCAATTCTAGCTTCAAATAACTCTAAAAATATTTTGTTAGGTACTTTGATTACAATTTTTTTATTTGCAAAACAATTTATTGCATTTATGTTAAATACTATTTGATCAAAATTATAATTATTATGTAGAATATTTGGATTACCTGATATATTTTTGCTACTTAATACAATGGTATCAATTCCTTCAATTGTATCTGAAAATGGTGCTAGTATATTTCCATCTAAAAGTTCTTTTATGTATGGACTAAATATTAATTCATCCTCATCTGTTAAAACATCAATATCGGAAATATTACCTGTTTCAAAGAAATTAACAAATCCATTCCATATGTTCTCCATAAAATCTATATAATCTTTACCTAATAAATTTTCTAACACATTAATATTTTGAGTTCCATATATTGCATCCATAAATTTCAATGTTGTATACGCCGCAACTTGTTCATTTAATGATAAGCTAATTGCTGCAACATTTTTATAATAATCTTCTTCATGTTGATAAATTGTAGTATCTGGAGCTAGTCTTTCTATTTCACCGAATTGATTCACTAATACTAATTTATCAGATCCTAAAAACAAATCATGAAATAAACCGCTAATATCTGGATAACATACAGTTTGTTGATTTAACAAGTTACTTTTTATATTTGATTTTATTTTTCTTGCTTCGTTTTCAAATACTTCTTTTCTATAATTTTCTAAAGCATTGTCATCAAATGTAGCATGACCATCAGTAGAATCAAATAATATATCTTGTAATGTTTGCTTATCTAAAGCTGCCACTTGTTCAGTTAAAATTTTCTCATAATTATTTAAAAATATTTGTTCTGTTTGTTCAGCAACTGATCCATATGCAAAGTAAAAGTTTTTAAAAAATCTCGAAATTAAATCACTGTTTTTGCTTATATGATTTTGTACTTTAGACAATACTGATAAATAATTTCTAGGTATTTTAGCTTTAAATATTGCATCAAACATAGAATGACCAAATTCATGAAAGAAAACTCTCATTTCATTAAAATTATCATATGCCTTATAGCCTACAAATATTGGTTCATTTTTAGCTGTATATCCTTCTTCGGCTAAAGTAAACTTTACTCCAAAATTTTTGTTTAATGTTTTTATTTTTTCTATATTTGCTATTATTGTAGCAACATCACTTTTTCCATTTAATTTTGCTTTTTCTAAAACAGCACTCATTAAATTAGAAAAAGTTTTAGAAGCAACTGAATCATATAATCCTTCTCTAAAATATTTCTTTGTTTCTTCATATTCTTGTAATCCTATTTTTTTCGTATAAAATAATATTTTATCATCTGATGAATAAAGTTTTTTTATTGTTTCCAATTCTTCTAATGTTGTAGGAATAAATATTTTATAATCTGCATGTTCACTTAATACAACATATGATAATGTGCTATTATCCAATTTATCTACTATTTTTTCTATATCAGATAAACTTTCTAATTTTATTTCATAACTTTCATTTTGGCTTGCTAAATCATTTGCCATTTCTATTTCATCAATAATATATTGTTCTTTTCTTTGCTTAAATACCTCTTCTAAATCTTCTGGTTTATAAATTTTTTTAGATGTTATATCGTATAAAAAATATTCTTCATTAAATAAATTAACATCATTAGTTACTTTTTCTAAAGATTCAAAATTATCAACAACATAAACATTCATTCCACTGCTTAATTTAAAAAGAATAGTTCTTGGATCAAGCAAAAAAGTAAATACATCAGTATTAATTTTAAAGAACTCATCTTCAGAAATGCTAAATTCAAAACTATCAGGATACTTTATCATTGTTTCAGCTGCAAAAATTTTGTTTTCTAATTTGGTATAATATTCCAATGAATTTTCTTCAGCAATTCTTTCTAAAATAAGATTTCTCATTGCATCATAATCATAAAATTCTCTTGTTTTTATATCAAAATATATTCGTGTTGAATATTTTCGTTGTAAATCACTTAACGATAATGGAATAACAATTTCTTGAACATTTTCCATATCATTTGGAAAAATTGAAATATTTTTACTAAAATTAGCGAACGATTTAAGTATATCATCAGAAACAAATTTCAAATCATCATGATATTCAATATCTATACCATATGTTCCTAAACTACCACTTTCATTTATTTTATTAAGATCTTCAATAGCTTCATTTAATTCTTGTTCTAATAAATTGATTCTTCTTATATAAGAATTAGTTTCTAAATTACCAGATTTAATACTATCAAGTATACTTTTAGTAATAGAATCCAAATTTTCTTCTAAAACTAACTGAATATTTTCTTTAGAAAGCTTATTATTCCTTTTTAATTCTAAAAATTTATCTGCTATTAGCTCTTTATTTTTATTAACAATATCAATAATAAGGGTAAATAATTTTACTGAATTATCATCTGTTCCTAAAAATGAATCAATTGATAATCCTAAATAACTATATATAGAATGATAAGCAATATAATATTTATCATTAGCTGTAAGAGTATCTTCATAATCTAACATATCAATTTCATAAAATGGAAGATTATATTTTTTTGCCATTAAAATTGCTTTATTGTAATCTGAATTTAAATCTTTTTCTCCATAACCAATATAAAGTATTCCACAAGGTTTGGAATCAACTAAAACTTCATTATATTGAGTGCTGAAATAAGGACTTTCTCCATTTTCTAAAGTTATTTTCATTCCTTCTTGTTCCAAAGCAGCTGGTGTTACTAAAATAGTACCTTTTTCTTTGTTCTTTATTCCTTTTCCAAAAACATTTGAATTTAAATCCCATGCACTAGCACTAATAATGTGAGAATCACTTGGATAAATAAATCCAATTCTTCTAGTTGTTGAGCCATAAGTAGCAATTAAATTAGAAGTTATTAAAGAAGTTGAATGTTGATCTTGTCTATTTATTAGATTGTCTGCTTGATAATTCAATGGTCCAAAAATATTAGAAAATAATACAGAAAAGTTTTTATCTTGTATAGAGCTATCTAATGAATTTTCCCATATTTTTTCAATTAAATCAGAATACTTTCTCTCTAATCTTTTTAAGCCATTTTCATTTTCTTTTAAATATTCATAATCCATAACTAAATCCAATTTTTCTTGATCAATTAATAAATCTCTATAATTTGGATTAGCAATTATAGATCTTAATGATGATAATGCTAAACTTAACCCTTCTTTACCAAATTTACCACTGTATGGGTTATCAGTCATAATGGTATCTACATTATTATTTATAAAATTAATTAAAGTAGTCTCTAAAAAGTCAATTTGTTTTGATATAACAGAAATATCACCATCTAATGATATACTTTTTATGTATGGAATATATTCACTTAGTTGAGGATTATTTAAAAACACTTTGCTTTGCATTCCATATTTATATCTTATCGCATCCATTAAAATATATATGTCTTGTTCTTCAAAATTCACTTCGATATTTTTAGATAATTTATTTTCCAATTCATAAAAATATTCTGTATCACTATAAAATTCAGATGATTCATTGTGCCAAAGCCAAGTTTCTTGTTCAAAAGTTCTAATCTCTTTTAAAATTCTTTCTTTATAAGCAGAATATTTTTTCAATCCAAAGTTGTAAGTAATATCTTCTTTAATATGTGTAGCATCACTTAAAACACTATCATACAATTTTTTATAATAATTTTCTGCCTTTATTGTATCAATTTTTATTGGTAAACCTTGGTTAAATTTAATTAACTCTTCACCTTTTAAAGAATAATAAAATCCTAAACTATACCTACTACTATCTTTAACAAAATCAAGAGAAAATGATGGATCATATATAACTACTGGTTCTGTTCCATAACCATTTGGATAAATTAAATTATAAGCATGATTTTCACCATTTCTAATACCTGATGCAAATTCAGAATCAATTCCTAAAAATTTAAATAAATTATGAGCAAGTCCAGCTTTTTCTGAACAAAATGCACAAGAATTAGCAATAATATCTCTTATAGAAACTTTTCCATCTTCTAAATGACTTGCATAACAATCAAGTCTTTTAAATCCTACATCATTTGAAGGTAAATAGTTATTTATAATTTCAAATATTTTAGTAAATAAAATTGGCTCATTATAATCATTTCCACTTTTTAAACTATTAATAAGTTCAATATAAGGTGATATATCATCATATACTAAGTCTGGACAGTCATGATTCATAATTTTATCAGCAGGTTTAAAATGAATAACCTCTGAAATGAAATTTTGAAAACTATCAGTATAATTTTGTCCCACAGTTTTTTCTTCACTAATACTTTCAAGTTCACTTAATCTTTCTTTAACAAATTCTTCAATTTCAGCAGGAGTCTTAAGATCAAAAATTCTTTCTTTTATTTTTTCTTTTAAAGGAATAGTATCCTCTGCATTTTCTGATGAATTATTTGAAGAAGGTGAATTTTCTGATTCAAGGGATGAATTTAAAATTTCTTCTATTCCAGACAATTTACTAGTTAATTCTTCACTTGTTACAGATTCACCATGAATAAAAGCCGAATCTAATTTTGCATAATAACTAAATTCATTTGTTGAGCCATGCATTTCATTCTTAATATTTAATACAAATTCCACATCTATTTTATTAATCAACTCATAAATGTTTTGAATTTTTTGCATATTTGTACTTAGAACAAATGAATCGCTTACTGTAGTCCCAATTACTGAATTTAATATATTAAATAATTCACTATCATAATTATGAGGATAAAAAGCTATAGAGTATGGAATATCTCTTGATAAACTTTTTTGAAAAGAAAGGTCAAAATCATAACCATCCAATGCACTTAAAATACTTGGTAAATATTTAGAAAATGTTGGAGTAATCTTGAAAGAAATATAAGGTGAATGTTCACCATATTCACCAATATGCCCTCCACAACTTGCATGTGTTTCAATACCATTTTGATAAGATGTTAAAAGTAATGCTTCAAGTGCTTTATTTCCTTCAGCAAAATCATGAGCTGCTTTACTATAATCATCAATATCGGTTATATCAATTGGCTTACCATTATTCATTCCCTTACTATCTGTATATATTTTTACATCTTTAAGAATTCCTCTTAATCTAGCTTTTGCTTTATCTTTCATATATTTAGAAATTTGCATTTCAATAGTTCCATGTCTTAAGAAACTGATTTCGCTATCTGTTAATACTTCTCCATTTTTAGATTTTTGAACAACATCATAATATGCTTGTAATTCGCTACGATTTATTTCTAATACTTGAGCAAATTGTTGTGCTTTTGTCGTTCCATTCAATTTATTATACATATTATTAGCGATTGCATAACTTGCTCTTACAGTTGTTTTAGTACCTCCAAACGAACCAAAAGTTATACCAGATACAAATCCACCTAAAAATGCTTGAAAGGCTTGATTACTAAAATCTTTCATAGTTTTTATTAAAGCAGTATTTTCATCATCACCGTTTAAAATATAATTATTAATAGATTGAGTATAATTGCTTAAATCTTTTGCAATAAAGATATCAGCAACATAGTTTAAAATTTCTGTAGTAAATTCTTCTTCACCTTCAACAAATCCTTGACTTAAAGCTGATGCTCCCACATAAAAACTTTTAGTAACTAAATTAGCAATTGTTGGATTACTAATATTGCTAGCAATTTTATTAGTTAATTTTAAAACATTTTCACTTAGTTTTTCTTCTAAATTCAATAAATGACTTACTGAATAGCTCTCCATTGCTGTTTCAACAACAGAAGATGTAAATGCTAAAGCAACAGCTTCACCATCTGATAGTCCTCTATCTAAAGCATCATTTAATGTAGAAACATAAGCTCTTGAACCCATTGTTGCTGCACTTATTAAAGGTGTTGCTACTCCTCCAGTTGCTACACTAATTCCAATTAATTCAAGACTATCTATCATACTCATTCCTGTACTATACAAGAAAGATAAAGTTTCACTATTCTTAGCAATATCAGAAGCAACTTGTGTTCTCCATATATCACCAGAACTATATACATCTACTCTTCTTATTTTTTGACCAGTAAAATATGAATTTAGAGAATAATACATTGCTCCAATTCCTTCAAATGGAGTTATTAAAACAGATCCAATAGATGCTAATATTGGATGTTCACTAGCATATTCTTGATCTTCCAATGTTTTATTGGCTAACCATCTTTTATCAACTTCACTTGATAATACATCATTTAAATAATTATATGCACCATCTATTCCTTCTGTATTATAAATATAATTAAATATTAGTTTTTCTTCTTCGCTAACAAATGGTAGCCATTGTAGATAATGGTTAAATAAATCATCATTTGCAGTTACAGGAAATAAAACTCCATCAACAGATAAATAACCATTAGAAAGGTTTCCACCTTCACCATTAAGCATACAACTAATTAAATTTACAATTTCTTCTTTACTAGTTACTCTAATAGTTGGTATAGCATCATAATCAGATGGAGATATTATTTTATTTTTATTTGCTTCTTGTAATGCTTTTATTGTTTCTAGAGCTTCACTATTAAAAGTATTATTAGTATCAAAATCATCTGCATGCAAATATGAATCAACATTATTAATGTAATAATCAACTTCTTCTTTTATTGCATCACATATGTTTTGATATGTACTAACTTTGACCTCTAATTGCTTTATTTCTGAATTTATGTTTTCTAAATTTTCATTTCTATTATTTACTAAATCACCATATTTATCTGATATTGAATAAAAGTATTGTTCTTGAGCTTCTGTTTCTGTCCAACGATAAATTGTTTTTTCATTTTTTGAAAATAAAGGTTTAATAGTTTCTGCAGTTAAATTGGCTCGTAATTCTGCAAGCAATTCGCTATCTTTATACATTTCTTCAAAGGTTAGCGGTGTATATGAAACATCATCTACATAACCAGACATATAAGGATCTTCATATTTATAATTGATATTACCATTTTCATCAGTATATTCCCATGCTACAACTGTAGAATTTAAAATGTCATCTAAATTTTCGCCCATTTTAAGTCTAGTTATAAAATTCATTATAGCATCTATTTCATAATTTTCTGCTTCTAATTTTTGCTTATATAATTCATTTAATCTATTAGTATCATCATTTATTGCTTGCTCTAAATCTGTTATATTATTATATTCTAAACCATATGCTTGCAAATATGAAGCATATATCATATCTACTCTTCTAGTATTATCTTCATCATTTTCTATTTGTTCAAATAATTCTTCTTGACTTATTTTTCCGTTTAATACTTGCTCTATATCCATCTCATTTAAGCCAAAAGATTCTAATAACATTCTATATGTATCAACATCTATTTCTGTAACAACTTCTTGTCCCCAGGAATTGATGGTAGTTATAGTAACTTTTGTAGCATCTTCAACATTATTATTACTAGCAGAACTATCAAACGAATTTTCAGGCATATCAAAAGATACACCAGCACCACTATTGTTATTACCTTGATTAGCATTTTGATTGCTAGTCATATTAACATTAGTAGAAGATGATGTTTGATTAGATGTAGCATTATTATTTTTAGCATTAAATGGTGTTTTATTATCTTGTGGCTTAACATTCATATCATTTTGTGCTTTTGATTCATTATTACTTGATAAGCTATTTCCATTCATAGTAGAATTGGAATTTTGATTTGTAGAATTAATATCAGGTGCTTTTGAAGAATCAACATTAGTTGAATTATTTATATTACTACTATCATTTAAATTAGAATTATTACTAGTTTGATTAACTTGTTGTTGAGATGCATCATTAACTTGAGAAGATCCAGAAGTTGTAGGACCAGAAGAAGCACTTGTATTTGTGGTTGATACTGAATCAGCTGTTTTGCTTTCATCCACAGTAGTCGAAAAATCCATAGTTTCTGTTTGACTACTCGATCTTCCTCCATATGTATTTGCAGTTCCAGCATTATAATTTTGGGGTGCTTCGCTTTGTGTAGAAGTTAAACTAGCTTTTTCACTTTTATTTGCATCAGAATATAACTTATCTAATTTTACATCTTCAAAATCTACTGATGCATTAACGCCATCTATTTGTTTTGCACCAGATACACCAAAATTACTCATACCTTCACCACCTTTTACTCTGTTTTATTTTTATTCAATTTTAATATGATTTTCTTAATGTACTATATCTACTATTAGAAATGGATGTTGCAGAACTTGATAAAGATTTTTTTATGTTATTAATTGCATCACCATTATATGTTTTATCATTTATTAAAATTGTTCTATTCATAGTATTTTCTAATTGTTGAACACTTTGATTTAAATTATTTATTTGATTAGTTATTAAATATAATCTATACGAAATATTTGCATATTTTTTCTTTTTTACTGCATCATCCATTTTAAATATCACCATCAAATCTATTTATTGTTTCTATACTTACTCTATCATATCTAGCAATTGCATTACTTAATATATTCACATATTTAGCTCTTTTAGTTGAAATTTTAGAAACGCTAGTTTTACTATCGATTATTTTTTCTAAAAAATCAGCCGTATTAGATGTATTATAATTTCTTAAACATAATTGCATTTTTTCAAATATTTTACCTAATACCTGCTTTTCTTCTTCTGAATAATAATTAATTTGTTCAATATTTTTTTCTAATAACGATTTATTTAAAATATTCTCATTCATATACTATTCTCCTAAATAAAAGTCAAAATCATTTATTTTAATTGCTTCTAAAGCATTTATTTTGTTTTTTACTTCTTTTTCTATATTTTCTATTTTATTAAATAAATTAACTACTTGGGTTTTAATCGTAGATAGTTTATTTCTTACACCAACAATTACATCTTTTTGAAGTGATATGCTATATATTTCAGAATAATAAAAACTTCTATCAATGTAATTAAAACTATTAATTATATTTGATGCTTTATTATAACAATCATCTATTTGACCAAGTAAGGAATTTTTATTATTCAAATTACATTTTATTTTGTTTCCAAATTCATGGTATTTAGTATATACTAATTCAAATATTTCTTTTTTAGATTTTAGTGCTTGCAAAAACAAATCAGATTCTTGCTTTTCCAAATAAATCTCATTATCAAATTTAACAGAATTACCATCTTGCCAATTAATACAACTATCTTTTAATTGATTAAATAGATTTAATTTAATATTTTCGTATTCATCAATTAAAGCGGTTAATCCCATTATGTTATTGCTTAATTCTCCCATATCAACATCTATTATAATTACCACCATTTTCTAAATATAAAATAACATTTAACATGTTATTTTATATTTAGAAAAAGATATATATCTTTTTCTAAACAAACTATTCACCAGTAGTATTATTGAAAGCATCTGAGATACCTGAAGATACTTCTTGGTATTTTTGAACAGCTTTATTAATTTGACCTTGTAATGATTCTTCTCCATCAGTTAAATATTTAAATATTTTATGAAGTTCACCACTTACAGTTACAAAGCATTGTTTTAATGCTTCACCTTGTCCATGACCAATGAAAGCACTTTCAGCATCTAGATTATTTGCTAAAGTTTCAAGATCAGATTTGATTCCTTCTTCAACTTCACCTAATCTACTTGCAATTTGACTTGCTTGTCCTTCTTCAATTGTTACATTACCAGCATTTTCAGGTTGAATATCAGAAACATTTAAAGTTAGATCTACAGTATCGATTGTTGCCAAGCTAGGAATTTCTCCTCCTGTATTTTCAGCCCAATTCTTTCCTGCACTTTCAACTGCTCCTCTATAAGCATCAAATGCTTGTGTAATATTTTCTCCAGATGCTTTTACTGTTTGAGCAAATCCATTGAAGAAATCTACTGCTTCTGGAGCATACCATACTGTAGACATAGGAACAATAATATCGCTATGTAATCTTTCTACGATATTTTGTCCAGCTTGTTGTGCAGTAGAATTAATTACATCTCTTAGTGCATTTACTTGTTCACAATTATATCCAGATGTTTCTCCAGATCCACCAAATAAACCCATAATTTCACTCCTCCCATTATTAAAAAGTTTATTTTCCGATAAACAAAACATTACTACGAATACCTTATCTATCTATAAGAAAATTATACCCCCCCCAGAAACCAATTGTCAACAATATTTACAAATTTGTACACAAATGTAAAATTTTTATTTAACTTCCCGAATTTTTATTTTTGTGCATTTAACTTTGGAAATTTATGGGGGATTAAATTAAATACAAAAAATTTCAAAGCATATCATTGATCAATAGGCAGGTTCAAATACGCAATAATTTTGTCAAATAGATTTTATCTGTTTGACCAGCAAAGCGTTCAAGTATTTGAATCTGGGTTCCTGTTGTCAATGAGGAATTTGAAATTTTTTATATTTAATTTTATAATATCTTTTCGTATCTTAGCTTAGAAAGGATTTTATTTTTATGAAAAATGCTAAGAAAAACAAACATTTATCTTTTGAAGATAGATGTGTTATTGAAGAATTTTTAAATTATGGCTATTCTTTCTCTAAAATTGCCAATCGTTTATCCAAAGATAGAACTACTATTGCTAGAGATGTTAAAAAACATCGTTTTTTAAGAACTACTGCCTTTTGCAATAATCTTCCTTGTTGTTTTGAAAACAAACCTCCTTATGTTTGCAATGGTTGTAAAAAATTTAATTATTGTAAAAGAATTCGTTATTCTTATTCTCATGATATTGCTTATAATGAATACAAAAAAGCTTTAATTAATCATCGTTCTCATTTAAAAATTACCAAAGATGAAATTGCTTCTATTAACGATATTATTTCTCCTTTAATGATTCACAAACATCATTCCGTTAATCAAGTATATATTGAACACCCTGAATTATTACCTTTTTCTAAATCCACTTTCTATAAATATATCGATTTAGGTATCCTTAATGTCCGTAACATTGATTTACATAGAAAAGTTAGATTTAGAGTTAAAAAAGAATATGATTATACTCGACTTAAAACTAATCCTAAAATTAAAATCGCTCGTTTTTTCACTGACTTTAATTCTTATATGGAATTTCATTCTAATGCTTCTGTTGTTGAAATGGATACTGTTATTGGCACTTCTGGTGGTAAAGGTGGTAAATGTTTCCTTACTCTTTTATTTAGACAATATAACTTTATGCTCATTTACTTACTTCCTTACAAACAATCTAAATATGTTATTCAAGTTTTTAACCATCTTAAATCTCTATTAGGTATTGATGAATTTAAACGTTTATTTGAAGTTATACTAACTGACAATGGCACAGAATTCTCTGACCCTGATTCTATTGAAATGGATTTTAACACTGGTGAAAAAGTTTGTTCCCTTTTCTATTGTGATCCAAATTGTTCTTGGCAAAAGGGTTCCATCGAAAAAAATCACGAATACATTCGTTATGTTTTACCTAAAGGTTCTTCTTTTGCTTCCTTAACTCAAGATGATTGTTACTTACTTGCTTCTCATATCAATTCTATTCCTAGAATTTCTTTAAACAATCATTCTCCTTATGAGTCGATTTATCTTTTTTTAGGTCAATCTAATTTAGATAAATTACAAATAAAAAAGATCGAGTCTGATGACATTGATCTTTCCATTAGATTACTTAAAAAGTAATCTTCTCTAAGCTAAGATACATTACAATTTACCATCTTATTTCCGGGCAGTTACTCTCACTCAAAATTTTTTTATTCAACTGCACGTCTTTTTGAATGCAATAATTTTTTCGCTTCGTGTCTATATTTTAATATTTTTTATCCTTTTTTGCAACTTTTTCTCACTTTTTTCGGGCATTTACCTATATAATCCTTTTTTCTTATTTACCCGTGCACTTTCTTTTTAATTTAACGCAAATTTGTACACAAATAAATGCGGATAATTTGTGATTTAATTGCAAAATGAAAAGAGGACATATCAAGTCCTCTTTACGGTATCAGATTTTATCTCACCTTTTACTCTTTAGATGTCAAAAGTATTAACTCAGTTATATTTCTTATATTTGTGTCGATAACGACTTTATTATTATTGTATACTTCACTAGTTAATTTATTCATTAAAATATAATTTGCATTTGGGTTTAAAACTCCTCCTGTTAAATCAGAAACTGATTTAGCAAGCATTTTTTTTATTTTCCAAACAATTTCATTAACAGGTATAAACACATCAAATGAATAACCGATTTCCGGAACAAATAATTTTATTAAAACTTTATTATTCATCTTCTTCATTCTCCTCAGACAAAATATCATTAAATTCTATTAATTTAATAAGTTCCGCATTGCTTTCACTTATATAAAATCCATAATTATTTTGATATTTTTGTTGCATTTCTTTTGTTATTTTGGCAATTCTAAAGTTTTGTTGCTCTGCAAATCCTTTACCTACCCATATACCATCTGTACTATTTTTAACTTTTGAATACCATACATCCATATCTAAAGTTTTAAAATTCTTTGTGCTATCACATAAAATCATATTTGAGTTTTCACTTGATTTTATTTCATTAAATAATGCTTCCATATTCGCTGATTCTGCTTTTGCTTTTATTTTTTCTAAACCATAGAATATATATAACACATTTGCTGATTTATGTTGTTTTTGAAAATCAGTTAATGCTTTTACTGCATTTTCTAAGTTGTCACTATAATAATTAATCTTTTTATTGTTATATTCTTTATTAGCAGATAATAATTGCTTGTTACCATCAATAAATATTATAGTTAAATTTGGTATTCTTAAAAGAACATCAAGTAATGAATCCATAAAACAATTAATATAAGTTAATTTATTAGATGATATAGATGTTGCAATAGAAGATTTAAAATCATATTTAATTGTTTTTAATGTATCTTTAGAAATACCAATAGGTACTTTTTCTAATGTAGATATTTCCTTTTCAATTATATCAAATGTAATTTTTTCTGGTAATGTTGGAATAACTTTTGCGTTGTCTTTAAATACTTCTTTTGCTTTTTCAGTAAATTTTTCAAGATATTCATTTAAATTATTTTCTTCAGAAACAATAGAAGAAGTTTGAAATTCATGTATTCCATCAACATTAGCAAGCCCTCTTCCTAATCTATCTCTTGGTTTAATTTTGCTTCTCATATCAAACACACCATAATAGTCTGAAGAATCTGTTAAATGTAAAGCATATTTATTATTAAAACATTGTGAAACTCTTCTTCCAATAGTTGCAGGCGCACTACATGTTAATATTAAATATATTCCATATCTTTCACAATCTCTACCTATTGAAGCAACATCTTCATAAATTGTATTATATACTTCTAAAATACTTTCATAGTTGTTAAGAATGAAAATAACTTGAGGTAACTTTTTATCATTTTTTAAATTATAATTTTCTAAATTACCATAATTTAAAAGTAATGATTTTCTAGTTTTTAATTCATCTTGAATTAATTTAAATAAGTTTTTAATTCCTTCATCATCTTCCATATATATGATTCCACCAAATTGAGGTAATCTACTGAACATTCTTAATTGCTCAGAGCCATAATCAACAGCATATATATTAATTTCATTAGAACTATGCGATTTACAAATTGAATAAATAATTGAATCAAGTAAATTTTCTCTTTCTATTTCATCATTTCCATATATTATTGTATTTCCATTATCTTTAAGAGAATAAACCAACAAGCCTTGTTCTTGTTTTTCTGGTGCATCATACTCACCAACGATTGCTTCAACATTATAAGGTTTAGGACTAAATTCATATTTTTTCTCTAAATTATCAACTAAAATATTAGGATCAATGTCATTTAGCCATAATCTTTTTGCTTTTTTGTTTGCTGTTTTTGCTACTTCAATTATATTTTTCATAATTGCTGCAATTTGTTCACCTTGTGCTTCAACTTTAATATTGTTACCAGCTTGAATACTTTTAATTATACTACCTGTTTCATCAATAAAATTAATGCTCTTATCAACTTGCTTTACTATTTTTTCTGATGGATAATACTTTGCACCACACCATGCTGATTGTCCTAGTGCAAAGTATTCATCATATCCAACTTGCAAATAGAATCGACCTAGTTGTTTTAAACTAGCTGCTTCAGGTCTTTTTAATACTTCTTTACTATCAGAAACATCTTGTACTTTTAAACAAACTCTAAACTTTGTATTAGACCAAATTTGATCATTAACTACACCACTAGGTTTTTGTGTTGCTAATATTAAATGCACTCCTAATGAACGACCAATACGAGCTACACTTATCAAATTATCCATAAATTCAGGTTGTTGTTCTTTTAATTCAGCAAATTCATCACATACTATAAATAAATGAGGTATTGGCTCTGTAAGTTTTCCTTCTTTATAAAATCTTTGATATTTATAAATATCAATTGTACTTTCGCCTAAAGAATCTCTAGCTTCATTAAATATTTTTTGTCTTCTTTTAATCTCACTATCAATACTTACCAAAGTTCTATCCATTTCAGCTTTATCTAAGTTTGTTATTGTTCCAGCTAAATGTGGAAGTGTTATACCTGTTGCTTTATTTTCAAAAGCACCAGCCAAGCCACCACCTTTATAATCAATTAATATAAATGCAACATCATCTGGACTATAATTTACAGCCATTGATAAAATGTAAGTAATTATAAATTCTGATTTACCAGATCCTGTCATACCAGCAATTAAACCATGTGGTCCATGAAATTTTTCGTGTAAATCTAAATACATTAAATTTCCTGTTGCATCTACACCAATTTCTGCTTTCAAACTTATTGTAGAATCATTAGTATCCCAACGATTCATTATATTAAGTTGTTCTACTTTACCTATTTTTTCCATTTCTAAAAATGATATAGAATCAGGTAATTGACTATCTTCTTCATCAAACTCCACAGGTATATTTGATATAACTTTAGCAATATCCATCATATTAATTCCATAATGAAGTTCATGTTGAAAATTCACTATTTCTTGATTATCAAAGCTATTTTTCAAAAGTGTTGGTGATGAACCTAAATTGATAAAGTTATTAAATTTACTTGGTAATTTACTAATTTGATTTTCCATAATTAATACAGAATAACCAATATTATTATCTACTTCAGAAATTAAATCAATAAAATTCAAATTTTTAACTTGAGAATAATCATCAGTTATTATTAAATAATATGGTTTAAATAATCTCGGCTCTTCTTTAGAAAGTTCAATTCGATTTTGAAGTTCCATATTTAAATAGTCAATAATTGCTTTAGCATTTTCTCTATTTGTTGAAAAGAATCTAACACTTTTATCATTAGAAAAAGAATGATTTAAATATTTTATATATTCCCATTTTTCTTCATTTTCTTTATTTGTAAACACTATTATTTTAAGATCATCATAACTATAAAATGTAATTAATTGTAAAATAATATTTTGAATTAAACAATAATATTCATGATTATTTCCTAAAAGGGCTGTTAATTTATTTTTGAACAAAGAATATTTTATTGGTACATTATGAATATATTTAAACTCTTCTACCATTGCATCAGCTTGTTTTCTTAAATCATCTTCTTCAACAGTAAAACCTTCATCTGGATAGTTGACTTTTGCATCTAGCAATTCATCACCAATTCCAAGTCTTATCTCTAAAAAATCATTTTGATCAATTCTTTTAGACCAAAAATTAAATTTACTAGTTGAATATATTCTATTTAGACAATCTTCTATTGTAACTAGATTTTCATTTAATATACTTTTTTGTAATTGTTGCTCTTCTTTTAATTCTTCTTTTTTGGTATCCAAATACTTAGTATATTTTTCAATTAAATTTTTCTTTCTTACTTTTCTTAAATGCTTATTAAAAAATTTAGTTATCATTGGCCATAATAGCATTGATAAAACCATTGCGCCAGATGTTGCTAATGAAGGCCAAGATTTTTGTAAAGTGGTTTCTCCTGTTGTAATTTTAACAATATTATTAGCAAGCATTATTCCAGAAACCAATCCCATAGTAAGCATAGGTCCAACAGTTAAAATTAAAGGCATTTGGTCTTCACCTTCAGGTCTTGGTGGAGGGCTTAAATTTATTTCTTTTGTTGTTATATTTCTTCTCATACGAGGTGCTTTTGAAAAATATTGTTCTTTAGTGTATAAATCGTTATCTTTTACTTCAAAATCTTTTGGTGCTTCACCATATGGTATTACAATTTTTTTAAGACTAGTTTTTTCCAAATCAATTAATACATTATTACCTGGATTATTTATAAAAAGAATCTTATTTAGAATTAATATTTTTAATCCAAAAATATGTATTTCATCACCAATACTTATATTTATATTATTATTTAAATTACTATTTTTTATTATTCTAATGTTATTTTTGTAAATTGCATATTCCCCTAAACTTAGTAAAATACTATCGTTAGACATACTAATTTCAGCAGTGGAATCACCCAATAAAGGACAATTATATTTTATATTACAATTTTCAGCTGTACCAATAATTAAATCTGTATTTTCATCAAATTGATAAGAAGAAAGGCTATTATCAAAAGAATTAGTAACATATATTAAATATTTTGCAGTTGCTTTTTGAAGCATATAAAATTTTTCTGCTTCCAACTGTAAACTCTCGACAATGTTATTATTTTCAATTACCACAACATCACTAGTTGAATTTAAATACCAAGCACCATTTTTAGCTTCTATATTAATAAGTTTCGATTCTTCATCTATATTTTCATCAAAACTAAAACTTCCCATTACCTTTTGTGGAAGGGAAAAATTAAGTATTTTGGTATTTAAATATAAATATATTTTCACACTACTCTTCTCCTATTTTAAATTATATCACACAATTCATTTTATTTCATTCAATAATATTAACATTTTAATATTATTAAGTAAAATATCAAAAATTATTTAGAAGAAAGTATCTTAATTCATTTTTTAATTAATCGTAAAATTTTATAAAATAAAATCATTTTAAAATAAGCCATGTTGTTTTTCTTCCAGAACTTTGTTGAACAATATAGCCGTTATCTTTTAAAATTTTGTAATATCTTCTAATAGTTCTCTCATTAACATCATATTTTTTGGCTAATTCTATTTGAGATACTTTTGGATCTAGTTTTAATTCATTATAAATATTTTTTAATAAATCATTATTTACTATCTTCATTATTATTTATTTTTTTATTCTATCTATTTTTCTTTTAAATCTATTTTTTAATTTTTTCTCAAGAATAGTTAAAGATTTTTCAAAATCTTTTTCAAATGTAGCAACATTAAAATTTTGAAAATATCTAGTTGTAAACACTTCAACATATAATTCAGAAAAATTATTAGTTATTTCATTCAAAAATTTTTGATTTTTCATGACTTTATTCCTTTCTTAAAAAATAGATATAGATATAACAAATGAAAAAATAGTCCTATACAAGCAACTATTTTATTCTTACCAAAACATTCCATAAGAGGTTTGTATGTTCGGTAAAGCTAAATGGTTCGAATTGTGATAAATCTATTTTATTTATCACAACTGTATAATAACATTTTATTTAATTTTTTTCAACTATAATAAGCAAAATAAATATTTTTAAGTTAAATTTAACATTAAATATACATAAATAAATTTAATTATATATAAAATGATGTTATAATATGTTTTCGAATAGGAGGTCTGTATGAAAAAGAAGTTAATTCCCAGAATTTTTACTGCTATATCAATTTTATCAATAACTCTTGCTATAATTAATTTAATTATTTCAATTGACAATTATAATAATATTAATACATTAAAAAACAAAATAAAAATTAATAATAATAGTTCTATAACTATACAAAAAAATTATATTGATTAGAATAGAATAGAATATATACAATACTTTCAATTTATAACTAGAATTTTTCCATATTAATTCATTATCTAGAGTATTAACAGTTGTGCAAAAGACTTATTTTATACAAATGTATAAAATAATGGTTGTATTGGAGATAAAATAGATGGAAACAAATAGTAAAAAAATTCTTGCAATGAATTTGAAATATTATAGAGAAAAATACGACCTTTCTCAAGAAAGATTTGCTGAAAAAGTTGGAAGTAATTTAGTATATATCAATCAATTAGAAAACTGTAAAAGAAAGCCAACTATTGAAATGCTAGATAAAATTGCTAATGGAATGAACAAAAATATTGATTCCAAATTAAAAATGACTAGTTCTGAGCTTTTAAGATATGATCCTAGTCATACAACTAATTTTACAAGAATTGATGAAAGAAAATAATTTTAAATCAAACAAAAAGGTAATATAGAAATTTAAATGGTTCTATATTACCTTTTATAAATTGTATTGTTATTTTAAGTTATTATATTCGCTACTAACATAAAATTCTGTTACTTTACCATCAATGATTACTTTATGATATTTATAATCTCTCATATCTTTTGGTAAATCATCTATATTTCCTTCATATTCTAACTTGTCATCCACAAAAATCTTACATTCTAATAATCTAGCTGTTTTAAATGAATATAATTTTATTTCTTTATTATTTTTATCTTTTATAGTAGTTCTCATAAATGTTCTCCATTTCACTTTAAATTATAACATAAATTTCATTTAAACTAATCTTCTTTTTCTAAAACATAGTAGCCATTAACAACTTTCCCAAAAACATAGTCGCCACTTTTCCATTCAACAACAAGATATTTTTTATTATTAAATGTTTGAAAATCGTATTTACATAAAGTATCTGGTAATATTAGATTAACTATATATCCTTTTGTATATTTACTATCTCTCATGTAATTATTTTCTTTATATCTTATATGAACTTCACCAGATGATTCAAATATGATTTTATCAAGTGATAAATTTTCTTTTGGAGATTGTAATTCTTCTGGATTAAAACTATTAGGATTATTAACAAAATCTATTGAGTTCCAAACTCCTACTACTTCTTTATCTTCTACAAATTCAATATTAGTATCATCTTTATGTTTAATACTTTCTATATCATATTCTTGATGATCGACATTATAATAAGTAGCAATCTTTGATTCTTGATTATTTATTGGATCTTTAATAGTTATATACATTTTATTATCTACAATTTCATAAGGACATGCTATGTCATTAATATAAATTATTCCATTTGTCCAATGAATTACCCAATACTCTTCGCCATTAGGAAGTAAATATAAATCTTTAATATTATAATCATCTTCAATATATGTTTCTTTTTTTGCAAGATTTATATTTTCTGAAATACCTAACAAGCTCCATTTTCCTACTGCTTTTGAATCATTCACAAATTCGCCCAATTTCAAAACCTCCTTTCCTTTTAGAGAAAACTTTTCTAAATTAGCAATTTTATTTTCAATATTATTTTTTTCTTTATTTAACTCATCAATTTTATCTTTTATTGTAGCACTATCAAAATTATGAATTTCTTCAAGAGTAAAGCCAAGTTTCTTAAGTGCTAAAATTTCTTGCATTACTTTGATATTTTCTTCATCAAAATATCTATACCCTGTATAAATATCAACATATTTAGGAACAATTAATCCCATACTTTCATAATATCTTACTGTTTTAATTGAAACATTAAATAAATCTGCAAAATCACCAATTTTAATCATAATTTTTCCTCCAATATCAATATACATCTACCCTTAAGGGAAGAGTCAATACTCTTTTTATATTTAGTATAACATAAATCACATAATCAATCTAATTATCAAGTTTTAACAATATATTTATTATCAATTAATATATACACTTATTTAACAGCAATAAAAAAAGGCTGTTTAACGCCTTTAAATAAATATACATATAATAATTTTTCGTAAAAATGCAAATATTATGTTTTTTGCCTTTTTAGAAATATCTTGCTAAGCCCCATATTTAGGACATTATTAACCATATATCATATTCGTGGTTTATTAGCAACATACCCCCCGCGAGTCAATAGACGAAATATAATTTTACATATGATGTGTAAATATAATATCGTATTACTGTATATTTTTA
>CANQDM010000003.1 GCA_947591505.1 uncultured Bacilli bacterium
ATACTGGTATAGTTCGTAATCCTTGGAATTTAAAAAGAATGTGTGCGGGATCTTCTTCTGGTAGTGCTGCTGCAGTGGCTGCCGGTGTTTATCCGTTTGCTTTAGGTAGTGATACAGGGGATTCTATTAGAAAGCCGGCTGCCTATTGTGGTATTGTTGGCTATAAACCTACTTATGGTATGATTAGTCGTTATGGCTTGTTTCCTTTTGCATCATCTCTAGATCATTGTGGCTGTCTTACCCGTTCCGTTAAAGATGCTGCTATTGTTGTTGATGCGATGAAAGGTATTGATAAAAATGATCAAACAAGTTGGGATTCATCTAATATGCATTTATATGAATCAATTGATGGCAAAGTAAAAGGTAAAAAATTATTTTATATTAAAAATATCGTTGATTTAGAATATTATCAAAATCCAACTGAAGAATTTAAGAAACATATAAATAATTTTCATAAAACTCTTGAGATTTTAGAAAAATGTGGTGTAACAGTTGAAGGTGTTGAAATAGACAAAACTCTACTTAATGCTATTCCAAGTGTTTATGTTTGTTTATCTTGTGCTGAAGCTACATCTAATATGTCTAATTTAACTGGTATTATCTTTGGCCCAAGAGGAAAAGGAGAAAACATCAACGAAATGATGAAAGATCATCGTACGAAAGGATTTTCACCTCTTATCAAAAGAAGATTTGTAATTGGTTCATATATCCTACAAAAAGAAAACCAAGAAAAATACTTTGTTAATGCTCAAAGAGTTAGAAGATTAATCGTTGATAAAATGAAAGAATTATTTAAAACTTATGATGGCTTAATTATGCCAGTTGGAACAGGTATAGCACCTTTCCTTGATAATCCAAAAGATTCAGTATCTAATGATGATGTCAGTGTTTTAGAAGAACATTTACAAATTGGCAATTTTGGCGGTTTTCCATCTATAACTATTCCAGATGGCTTTATTGATAATATGCCAGTAGGCATTAATATTACTGGTAATTGCTATGATGATATAAATGTTTTAAATATCGCTTATGCTCTAGAAAGAAAAATGCCATATAAAAATCAAATTGCTAAGGAGAGTGAAAAATAATGGGAAAATATAAAGTAGTAATTGGCTTAGAAATGCACTGTGAACTTACTAGTAATACGAAAGTTTTCTCAAGTGCCGAAAATTCCTATAATGATACTCCTAATGCTAATGTAAGACCGGTTGATATGGCATTCCCTGGAACATTACCAGTAGTAAATATTGAATGTATAAGAAAAGCTTTACTAATATCTATGGTTCTTAATTGCACGCAACCAGAATATATGTATTTTGATCGGAAAAATTATTATTATCCCGATCTTCCTAAAGGTTATCAAATTACCCAAATGCATGCACCCGTTGGGGTAAATGGTAAAATAACAATAGATGTAAATGGTAAAGACAAAGAAGTATTAATCCACGATATTCATCTAGAAGAAGATTCAGCCTCTCTAGATCATTATCGTGATATATCATTAATTGATTACAATAGAGCAGGAGTTCCTTTACTTGAACTTGTAACTGAACCATGTTTTTATTCCGCTGAAGAAGCAGTAGCATTCTTAGAATACATGCGAAGAATTTACCAATATTGTGGCGTATCTGAAGCTGATACCAAAAAAGGACAAATAAGATGTGATGTCAATGTTTCAATAATGGATGAAGATGCAACGGAACTTGGAACAAAAGTAGAGATGAAGAATATCAATTCATTTGCTAATGTCTATGATGCTATTAACTATGAAATAAAAAGACAAACTGAACTTAAAGATGCAGGACGTTATGATGAAGTAGAACAAGAGACTAGAAGATTTGATGAAGAAACTGGTACTACTATTAGAATGCGTAGTAAAGTTGATGCTATTGATTATAAATATTTTGTTGAACCTAATATTCCTAAATATAAAATAACTAAAGAATGGCTAGAGAAAATCAAAAAAGATATTCCAATGCTTCCAAGAGAAAGAAAAGAATATTATATAAATAAATTGGATTTATCTGAATATGATGCTAATATTATTATTAAAGAAAAAGATTATGCTGATTATTTTGAAGAATGCGTAGATATTGGCATTAATCCTAAAACTGCTGCTAATTATTTAATTGTCCAAATTATTGCTTATTTAAATAAAGAAGGTATTGCTTTAAAAGATTTCTATTTAACACCTAAGTTACTTTACCAAATAACAAGTGAACTTGATAAAGGCACAATATCATCTAAACAAGCCAAAGAAATATTTAATAAATCTATTATGGAAGGGAAAGAACCTAAAACATATATTACGAGTGATAATGCCCAAATATCTGATACAGATGCACTGAATAGTATAATAGATAATATTTTAGCAAATAATGAGTCTCAAATAGAAGGATATCATAATGGTAAGACAAATTTATTTGATTATTTCGTTGGTCAAGTTATGAAAGAAACTAAAGGTAAAGCCAACCCAACAATAGTTAAAGATATTTTAAGAAAAAAATTAGATTAAATATTTACAAATAGATATTTATTAGTTAATATTAAAAGTGGGTAGAGAAGACTGTAAAGTAGGTCTTCTTTTTGCTTGCCCAACTTTTGAGGTGACTTATGGCAAAATTAAAAATTTATATTGATGAAAGTGGTGATTTTGGTTTTACAGAAAAATCTTCAGAATTATATGTTGTATCATTTGTTTTTCATGATACATCTAAATCTTTAAAAGCAAAAATGAATTTTTTAAATGAAAAACTAAAGTCACTAAATTATAATGGTATGATTCATACAGCAGATTTAATTGCCAATCGCAATGATTATGTCAAAATGAAATTAGAAGATAGAAAGAAAATATTCTCATCTTTATTTTACTTTGCCTTAAAATGTGATATTAAAACCAAATCAATTGTAGTAGATAAAAAGTATAAAAATAATAAAATACAATTAAGACAAGATATTATAAATAAACTTAAAACTATGTTAGAAAAATATAATGAGTATTTTTCAAAATTCGATAACATTATCATTTATTATGATAATGGTCAAGAAAAGTTAAAAAATATATTAAAAGAAGTATTTGAACATTATAATTATGAAATGATTGAAAAATTTAATCATAAAGAAGAGAGATTATTTCAAATTGCGGATATGTTATGTGTTTTAGAAAAAATTAATTTTAATACTAAAAAGCATATTATTTTAAATAAACACGAAAAATATTTTTTTAGTACATTTGAATTTGATAAAATAATTAAAGATTTATATAAGAAAAATTTATCATAAAAAAACAACCTGTTACAGTTGCTCTTTTAAGCGGCACATCTGTCCGGCTGCGGATCGAGTCCTTACCACGCCACAAATTAATGTGTTGATTCAGACTCGCAAGACATAATACAATTATTTCTAATATATATTATGTCTTGTTTAACTAATTATATAATACTTTTTTACTAATGTAAAGGACATTATAAATGAATTTTAAACCAATAATTTGACAATTTTTTTAATATTTATATGCTACACTAGATTAAGGTGATAAAGGTATGAAAAAGAATATAATATTAATATTATTTTCCCTTATATCTGGTGTTTTGTTTACAGTATTTATTTTAAATAAAGAAAATATATATGCAAAAGAAGAATATTTAGTTTATGCTTTTCAAGTTGGAGCCTACGAATCAATAGATAATGCTAATGATATGATTAATAAACTACCATCCGGAATATCTATAAAAGAAGATAACTTATATAAAGTTTATAGTGCAATCTATAAAGATATTGATTTAGTAAATAAAATGATTACTTATTTTAAAGATAATAATATTAATATTTATTTAAAGACTATTAATGTATCAAAAGATTTCTATTATATTTTAGATAATTATGAAAAAATAATTAGTAAAACTGATGATGTAAATATTTATGCTAAAGTTAATCAAAGTATTTTAAATACATATTTAGAAGGTATGAATAATGACTAAATTTATTAAAGAAAATTATTTGTTTTTAGTAGTATTTTTACTAATTATTTTAAAAGAACCAATTTATCGTTTATTTACGATTAAAGATAATATATATACGCCAACTAGATGTGCTCTAACGGAACAAGACTATAATAAATTACTCGAATTTAGTGAAATAGATTTAATATATGAAACAGATTATTTAAATACTTATATAATTTATAAAGATATCTATAATTATTTAAATGAAATCACTATCAGAGGAGGTAAAGATCAAGATTTAAAAAATAATCCTGTTATTTATGATAATACTTTAGTAGGAGTAGTAGATAAAGTAAATAAAAATAGTAGCATAGTTAAATTAATTACAAATAAAAATAGTAAAATATCTGTCAAAATAAATGAACAAATAGGTTTGCTTGAATATAAAAATAATCAATTAATCGTGAGTGATATAAGTAGTGATGCCAAAGTTAACATAGGTGATCAAATATTTACCTCAGGTCTTGGTAATATTCATGAAAATATTTACATAGGTACTGTAAAAAATATCATCAAAGACAAGAAAAATATTGAACTTATTATTGAAGTAGATTATAACTTAAAAATTAAAGATATTGATTATGTAACGATTATAAAGGAGTCATTATGATATTTTTGTTAATTATGTTTGATATACTAATTAATAATTATACTAATTATTCTTCCTATTTCTTTTTAATATATTTATATAATAAACCTTATAAATATTATTTACTTACCGGTATTATTTTAGATTTCATTATATTTAATACATATTTTTACAATATAATTATTTTATCTTTAATGTATATAATTAATAATATATTTAAATATTTAAATAAAAGCAACTTTTATGTTTTTATGTTTTATATGATGTTTAATTATATATGTTACATATTATTAAGCAACTTTATTCTTTTAAATGGGATATCTAATATATTAATAAACATCGGTTTAAATCTTTTTATTAATTTTTTGTTTTTTGCTTTAAGTTTTAGAATAATTAGGACTAGTAAAATAAATTGAATTATGGTAGAATAAAATGCACTTTAAAGGACGATGCATATGGATGATGTAAATATAGCAATTGAGGAAGTAAAAAAAATAATTCGTAAATGTATTATTCCAATGTTACCAAGTGAATTAGAGCCTCCTAATAGTTTTGAAGGCTATCAAAATTTGTATTATCAAACAAATGAAAATATTGCTGAATATTTAAATCTAATTGATTTAGCTAATAAAAAATCTGCTTTATGTGTAGCGGGCAGTGGTGATCAAGCTTTTTCACTTATTGCTAAAGGAATAAATAATATTCAATTATTTGATATTAATAAATTTACAGAATATTTTATTTTAGGTTTAAAAAGAACTATGATTGAAAAATATAATTATTCTGATTATATAAATTTGTTTAATAAATTAATATCTCCAATGACAATGCCAAACGAAGTAGAAGAAATATTATCAGATGTATTGTTAATAATGAACGAACCATATAAAACGTTTTGGCAAGCTATACTAAATTTTAATTTTAAGTATCTTAAAGAGATAAATGTTAAAACTAACTTTATGTATGGTTTAAATGTTAATGCAGGATTAAAGATAATTTCATCGTTTTGTACTTATTTAGAAAATGAAGAAAACTATAATAAATTAAAAAATAATTTAGGCAATGCTAATATTAATTTCAAATATTGTAATGGGTTAGAACTTACTAAAAATTTTAATAATAAATTTGATTTAATATTACTTTCTAATATTTTGGATTATGCTTTCATTTATTGGGGAAACAATTGGCATATGCAAAATCTAAATAGTTATATTGCTGAACTAAAAAAAATACTAAAGAATAATGGAATTATATTTTTACATTATATTTTTTACTCAAGTAAACCATTTCATCAATCTGATTTTTGTATACCTTATTTAGATTTTGAAAATGAAACGTATAATTTAAGTAATAATCATCAAATACTATTGGTACGTAAATAAGAAGGGCGAATTATATGAATGAATTAAATACCGCCATTAAAGAAGTAAAAAAGATGATTGATATAAATATGTTTGGAACTAAAAATTATGATAGTTATAACTTATTTGCTGGCTATCAAAGAGTATATTTTCAAACTAATGAAAATATAGATAGCTATTTAGGAATATATGATTTAAATCATAAAAAAAATGCTTTATGTGTAGCAGGCAGTGGTGATCAAGCCTTTTCTCTTATTGCTAAAGGAATAAATGATATTCAATTATTTGATATTAATAAACTAACTGAATATATGATACTTGGTCTTAAAAAAGCAATTATATTAAAATATAATTATTCAGAGTATTTTGAAATAATGTTTAAACTAGTAAATCTTCAAACTAATTTTAGAGATATATATAATATTATTAATGATTTAATTCCTTATATGGAAGAAAAATATCAATATTTTTGGCTAGAAGTAATTAACTATTATAAAATGCTACAATTAAGTGCTGTGTATTAGATTGGTGGTGCTAAATATATAGAAATATAATAAAAAATGCGATATAATTAATTTGCTAAAGTTGAATTTAATAGAAAGGAAATATTCTTAACCAGTTAGCAAATCTATTAAGTTCAATTTTAGCGAATAAACTTAAAGCTAACTGGTTAAGAATATTTTTTTAAGGATTAAAATATGAATTATGATTTAAATAATATGACTCCAAGGGATATAGAAAAATTAATTGAATTTTTGCAAACAATTTTAGGAAATACATTAGAAAGTAAAAATACTATTTCAAAAGTTGTAAAACAAGAAAGTGAAAATATAGAATGTCCATATTGCCATTGTAATGATTGTATAATAAAAAGTGGATATACTAAAAATAAAATCCAAAGATATTTATGCAAAACATGTAGAAAAAAATTTATTAGTACAACAAATACTCTTTGTTATCGTACTAAACTTTCTTTCGGTGATTGGCAGTTATTTTTTGAATGTATGGCAGATTGTTTATCAATTAGAAAAACAGCAGCTAAAATACATAAAAATAAAAATACAGTTTTTGCTATGAGACTAAAAGTATTACAAGCATTGTCTACATTTAGAAACAAGGTTAAGTTATCAGGAGAAATACAAGCAGATGAATTTAGTATGCCTATAAATTTTAAAGGAATGAAACAAAGTAATATGCCGAGATATTCTAAAAAAAGAAAATCAGCAAGTAAAAAAGTTAATCATAAAGTTTGTGTACTGGGAGCAATAGATGAAAATGACAATCAATATTTAGAAATAGTTGGCAACGGTGAAATAACCAGTAAGGAAATCGAAGAATCCTTAGGATCAAAAATTGAAGCAGGTAATATGCTAATTACCGATTGTAGAAGTGCATATGAATCTTTTGCTAAAAATCATAATTTGAAATTAGAACAAATAAAATCAAAAACATATAAAAATGAAAACGGATATACTTTATCAGAAATAAATGGTTTGCATTCAAATTTTTTTGGCTTTATTAGTCATTTTAAAGGAGTATCGACAAAACACCTTCAAGGATATATAGACTGGTTTGTTTATAAAAAATATATAGATTATGCAATTGAAGTAATAAATCATCCAAAAGAAATGTTATATTATACAATTAAACAAAAAAGTAACATTACTATAAAAGACATTTATAATGCTGATTTTCCTTTTGACATTGATATAGCTTATGCTGATTATCATTAACACCACCAATCTAATACACAGCACAATTAAGTGAAAAAACTAATTATAATTTGATTAAGATGTTAAGTTTAACTAATATTGAACAAATAGTTAAAAATAATTCTTCCTATTTAAATTCAAACGAAGATTATGATAAATTAAGAAATAATTTAAAAGAATGTATTATAAATTTTAAAAGTGTAAATGCAATTACTTTAGAAAATGATTTTCAAAATAATAAATTTGATTTAATATTGCTTTCTAATATTCTTGATTATTTTCATCTTTATTGGGGAAATAATTGGCCTATTTCTTATTTAGAAAAATATGTTAATGGATTATGCAATATTATGAATAATGATAGTATTCTTTATCTTCATTATGCTTTTACTCCTTATATTTGGCCACGTATATTTAATGGAACTAATATTAAGATAAGTAATCTTCCACAATATTATGAAATAAAAGAAATAGTTAATTTAAACAATTTAAAACAAAAAGATATGATAATTTTAAAAAGAATGCGATAAAATACCATATAAGTGAATATATTTTAGTGGGAGATATTTATGAAGAAAATAAATGATTACACTAAAATAAGTCATAAGAGTTATAGTAGTAAAAAAGCTGATTTAAGTGATAAAAAAATCAAGTATTTAAAAAATTTAATTACAAGATCATTACTTAGTATTATTTTAATAATTAGTATTTGTATTTTAATTAAAGTTAATGATAACAATAAAGTATTAGTCAATAAATATTTATATGAAGATTCACTTAAATTTACCAAAATAAATAATTGGTATCAAGATAAATTTGGTAAACTTTTACCTAAAGTAGATAATAGTGAAGAATTAGTCTTAAATAGTGATGATTTTAAAAGTTATAAATATACTGCTTATAAAGATGGAGTAAAAATAGATATTAGTAAAGGTAGTCCAATTTCTTTACTTAATGGTGGTATTGTTGTTTTTATGGGTGAAAAAGAAGACTATGGTAATACTTTAATCTTACAAGGTAATGATGGAATAGATTATTGGTATGGTAATATTACAAATACTAATGCTACTTTATATGATTATTTAGAAAAAGATACCTTAATAGGAGAATCTAAAGATAATTATCTTTATTTAGTATTACAAAAAGATGGTCAGTATTTAAGTTATGAAGAATATCTTAAATAAAATAAAAATTAATAGCTATACTTACTTTTTCATTTTTATTTGTCTTATCTGTGGTTATATTAAAAATATTAGTATAATATTTGCTATCTGCTTAATTCATGAACTTGGACATATAATAATTACGAAAATATTTAATTATGAAATAGTTAAAATAGAAATACTTCCTTTTGGGGGATATACCACGATTAATAAAAAAATAAATAGTAATATAAATCATGATTTATTAATTGCTTGTGGTGGTTTTATATCCCAATCTATTTTATTATTATTTGTTTATTTATTTAGAAATCATTTTAATATTTTAACTTATCATTTAATTATTGAATATAATTTAATTCTTATTATTTTTAATATGTTACCAATAATTCCCCTAGATGGCAGTAGAATTCTAGAACTATTATTAGAAAAATATTTTTCATATCATAAATCTTATCATTTAATTATTTATATATCTATTATTAGTATAATTTTATTTTTATTTATTAATTATCATTATAAGTTAGATAATTACTTTATTATTACATTTCTTATCTATAATACCATTATTTATTATATTAATTATAAATATATGCAAAAGAGATTTTTACTAGAAAGATATCTATATGATTTAAGTTATCAAAGAATAGATAATAAAACAAAGAATATCAAAGATTTAAAGAAAAATGTTTATCATTATTTTAAAGAGAATAATCATTATGTGAGTGAAAAGAATAAAATAAGAGAATCTCTTTATTTAAAGGACAAAACAATTGACAAATAACGTATTTTTTGCTAAAATTTAAATGTTTTAAGTCATTTCGGAAAAAACCGCACTAAAAAGGTTAGAAGTTACATTAGTACACCTTAAGGGCGCGACTTAAAGAAAATATTATAAGGAGGTATGAAATGAAAGCTGTATTTGTAACAGGTGGAAAACAATATTATGTATCTGAGGGCGACGTAATTTACGTTGAAAAACTTGCCACTGAAGTAGGAAGCACAGTTACATTTGATGAAGTTTTATTTGTTGATGGTGTAGCTGGTAATCCAACAGTTAAAGGTGCATCAGTTGAATGTAAGGTTGAAAAACAAGGAAAAGATAAAAAGATAATTGTTTTCAAATATAGACCTAAAAAGAAATATCGTAAAAAACAAGGACATCGTCAACCATATACAAAACTTGTTGTTACGAAAATTAATAAGTAATTATGATTAAAGTAAATTATAATGATAAGAGTATTAAAGTAAGTGGTCATGCTAACTATAATACTTATGGTAATGATATTGTTTGTGCTAGTGTATCAAGTATTATTTATACCACTATTAATGGTATATTAAATATTGATAACAATTCTATTAGTTATAAAGATGATGAAATATTAGAAATAAATATTTTAAAGAATGATGATATAACTAAAAAACTAATTAGTAATATGCTTGATTTACTTAAAGATTTAGAAAAACAATATCCCAAAAATATAAAAATAGTAAAGGAGAATTAAGATGTTATATATTAAGTTAGATATCCAAAGATTTGCCCATGTTAAAGCGCAAGGTTCTACAAGAAATGGTAGAGATTCTGCTGGCCGTAGACTTGGTGCTAAAGCTAGTGATGGGGAATTAGTTTCTGCTGGATCAATTTTATATCGTCAAAGAGGAACTAAGATTTATCCCGGCACTAATGTTGGCATGGGTAAAGATCATACATTATTTAGTAAAATAAATGGTGTAGTTAAATTTGAAAGGCTCGGAAGAGATAAAAAGAAAGTAAGCGTTTACGAAGCATAGTAAATGCTTTTTTTATTGAATAAAAAAAATTCCATAAATGGAATTAATCATCAAATCTGGCATCGACATAATAAATAGGACGTCCTTCTTTAAAATATTGCTTTTCAAAATCAGTCATGATATTTTTAATTGGATTTTCATCATGATGTAAATCAAGACTAACCCTTTCAAATACATACCAATACTTGGACAAGCTTTCGAGTGAATAAGCAAATAAACCTTTATTATCAGTTTTTAAAATAATATGTTTATCCTTTTTAAAAATCTTATCATATAGTTTTAAGTAACTTTCATGTGTAAATCTATTTCTCTCATCTCTTCTTTTGGGCCAAGGCTCAGAAAACGTTAAATAAATTGTGGTAATTTCTTTACCAAAAATCTTATCTATATCTCTGGCATCAGCATTAATAAGTTTTAAATTATTTAGTTTAGTATTTTGTAATCTTTCGGTAGCCATAACCATTTGGGATGCATATAATTCTAAACCAATAAAATTCTTATCAGGATATTCTTTAGCCATATTAATGATAAAATCACCACGACCCATCCCAAGTTCTAAACAAATAGGATTATTATTACCAAATAAATCATGCCATTTATTTTTATATTTGGTTGGATTCTTAACTAAATAAGGACTTTTGGCAATAATTGTATCAGCATTTTTAATTACATTATATTCCATAGAATCACTTCCTCGTATATTGTATCATAATTTTATAAAATAATTAACTAAATTACTAATGAATTATTTTCAATTTTAAATAAAAGTTTAATTTACTTATTAAAGTAAGCATGATATAATTAAAACGATAATAGGAGTTATGTGTGATGAAAAAGTTTTTAACTAGTTTAATTTTATTTATATTCTTATTAATGCCTAATGTAAGTAAAGCCGCAATTACATGTAGTACAGATAAGCATAGTGCTGAAGCTAGTATAAATAAAGAGAAAATAAAAATTGGTGAAACTGCTCAAATTGAAATAAAAACTGAAGAAAAATATCAAGTAGAATACAAAATAGCTCCTAAAGATTTTGCAACTGTAAATAATACTGGTTTAGTTAAAGCAATTAAAGATGGTAGCATTAAAATAAATTTAACTATTAATTATTTAACAGAAGAAGATGAAATTGATGATTCTTGTAAAGTATCTATTCCACTAGAAATTACTTCTAATGATTCAAGTTTAAAAAAATTAACAATAGAAGAATTTGATATTAGTTCAGTATTTAAAAGTAGCAAATTAGATTATGAAGTAAAATTGCCATACAAATTTGATAAAATTAATATAATTGCTGAAGCTAATAGTGGTACGGCTAAAATTAGTGGCATTGGTAAAAGATATTTAAATGAAGGAAATAATAAATATGATATCATTGTAACTGCTTCCGATGGATCATCAACCACTTATAAAATTACTATCATAAGAGAAGCAGCAAATGATGATGCCACATTAAAAAATCTAGTTGTGGAAGGCTTATCTTTAAATCCTAAATTTAAAAGTGATATTTATAAATATAATATAGATGTTGCTAAAGATATAGACAAAATTGCAATTAAAGGTGAGCCAACTTATGAATTTGCTAAAATATATGGGATTGGTACATTTAGTTTAGCTACTGGTAATAATACTTATTATATTAAAGTGGTGGCTGAAAACGGAAATGAAACAAAATATGAATTGAACATTAATAAAACTTTAGGATCGAGTAAACTTACTAGTTTAGAAATCGATGGATATGATTTAAATCCTATATTTAACGATGAAATATATACCTATAATTTAACTGTTAAAAATGATGTCAATTCAATAAATATTAAAGCTTTAGCAAGTGATAATGATCAAGTTGAAATAATTGGTAATGAAAATTTAAAAGAAGGGGAAAATGAAATATTAATAAGTGTTACTAATAATGATAAAACAACTACTACTTATAAATTACTAGTAAATAAGTTGAGTAAAGAAAAAGAAACCACTATTAAAAAAAATAATACATTAATAAATATATTATTAATTATATTCATAATATCAATCATAATAATGGCAAGTTGTATATTTGTATTTGTTAAAAGAAATTATAAAAGCAAATTTGTGATAAATTTAAAGAAAAAGAAATCAAACGTGAAGAAAAAGAATAAAAGGTGATTTATAATGTTTGGAAAAATACTTTATATAAGTGATAATATTGCTCATGTTGAAAATAAAATGAGTAGAGAAGTAGTAGCAGATTTAATGAATGTTCATGTCATTTTTGAAGCGCAAAATCAAAGAATATTAGGTGAAGTTATTGAACTTAATGATGATGTCATTAAAATAAGATTTTTAGGCGAATACCAAGATAAAAAATACTTAAATGGTGTTTTGAGAAAGCCAGCGCTAAATTCTACTATTAGAGTTATAAATGGTGAAGAATTAATGGAACTAGTTGGTACTTATACAGATAAATCATTTATATTAGGTAATTCTGCTATATATAAAAATTTTAAAGTTTGTCCATCTGTTAATGGCTTATTTTCAAATCACTTAGCTATATTTGGTAACTCTGGTTCTGGTAAATCTTGTGGAGTAGCGAGAATTGTGCAAAATATATTTGCTAATAATGCGATGAATCCAGTTAATGCTAATCTATTTATTTTTGATGCTTATGGTGAATATAAAAATGCATTTTGTAAACTAAATGAAATAAATCCTAATTATCAATATAAATTTATTACTACTAATCCAAAAGAAGAAGATGGGGATTTTTTGCTGGATATTCCGCTTCATCTACTGAATTTAGATGACTGGGCGCTCCTTTTACAAGCATCAAATCACTCCCAACTACCTATAATTGAAAATACGATTAAACTTGCTAGAATCTTTAGCCAAGAAAACGAAGAGAGTAGAAGACTTAAAAATCACTTAATAGCTAAGGCCTTACTTGCAGTTTTGTTTAGTAGTGAAACTACTGCTAATAAGAAAAATGAAATATTCCAAATAATTGAAGTATGTAATACACCAGAATTTAATTTTAATTCTGAAATTCCAGGTGTAGGTTATACCCGAATATTTTCTGAATGTTTTGAAATAGATTCACATGGTAATTTTGGCGAAAGTGTTTTAATTACTGATTACATTTTAAAACATATATTAGATGATACTGTTGAATTTCCAGAACCAGAAGGAGCATATTATACTTTAAGAGATTTTGCAAATGCGATGGAATTTACTTTAATTAGTGAAGGATTTCAAAATAATGATAATCTTTATAGTGATGCGATTATTTTAAAAGTTAGACTTAATACTATTATGACTAGTAAAGTTGGAAGTTATTTTACTGGTAATAAATATATGCCAATAAATGAATATATAAGTAATTTAATTTATAAAAATGGGGTTAAATCGCAAATAATTAATATAAACTTAGAAGATATAGATGATGTCTATGCTAAAGTAATAGTTAAAATATTCTGTCGTTTAATGTTTGAATATTCTAAGAGTCTAGAACAAAGAGCGACAATTCCATTCCATTTATTTTTAGAAGAAGCCCATAGATATATTCAAAAAGATAATGATACCTTCTTAATCGGTTATAATATTTTTGATCGTATTGCTAAAGAAGGTCGTAAATATGGCGTAATACTTGATATCATTAGTCAAAGACCGGTTGAAATATCCGATACCGTTATTGCCCAATGTTCAAACTTCTTAATCTTTAAAATGACCCATCCATTAGATATTAAATATATTGAAGAGATGCTTCCTAATATTTCTAGTGATATAGTTGAAAAACAAAAAGTATTACAACCAGGTACTTGTGTTGGTTTTGGCGGAGCCTTTAAAATACCCATGATCGTAAAACTTGATATGCCAAATCCAATGCCATATTCATCTAACTGTAATGTCTCAACTTGTTGGAGTGCTGCCAAAAGCAATTAAATATTGCTTTTTTTATTTCCATAATTTATAATAAATACTTGTAATTAGGAGGCTTTGGAAATGCTTTTATATAATATAGATAAAAAGAAAAAAGATAGTTTAAATAATTTAAATAAATTAGTTAAAGAAGAAAAAGATACTTGCCAAGAATATGCTTATATTTTAACTGATGAATTCACAAAATGGTTTAACAATTTATTTTCCTTCACTAAATATCAAGATTGTGAGTTTTATCACTATGATAAAGCAAAAATATATAATTATGCCATTGTTTTATATGATGTTTTAAGTGACTATATAATTTTTCAAGAACAAAACGATGATAAAAAAACTGATTTAACTTATTCTATTAATAAAAACGTTAAAATAAATAATAATATTTATAATATGGTAATATCAAGTCCTATCCAATATTCACCTAATTCAGCAATAGTAGGACAAATTTATATTCATATATTAAATGATGATGCAGAATATGATTTTACTTTACAAGATTTACAAAATTTTGTAATTGAACAAATAAATAATAGACAAAATAGTTTATTAATGATTATTAATGAAGTAGTAAAGCATTTAGAAGAAAATGGTTATAATAAAGAAGATATATTAAATGCTTTACAAATAGCTTATGCTACTGTAGCTAATGAAGAAATAAGGAAAAGATAATGAATTTTGATGTAACAATATATAATGATTTTATTAATAATTTAGAATTACTTGCTAGTTATATAATTGATGATGGTACATATACTTATGGTAATTTTATGCGTACGTTTACAAGTAATTCTCTAGATGAAAGTATAGATATTTTACATAATTTTATTAATATAGTAAAAAATTATTGTACTTTTACTGATTTTAAAATTAATAATGGTAATGTATCTGACGAATATTACGAACATTTTCTTCTTTTATGGCAAGATAATTATTATGATATCAGAGTATTTCACAATATAAATAATAAAGAAACTCGTTATTTAATAAAATTATCTAAAAATGATAATTACCAATTTATACCAGTAATTAATATGGATAATGTCATAGCATTTACTATTAATTTAATTAAAATATTAAGTAATGATGAAAGAAAAAGATAGGAAAAGTGTCAAATTATAATAAATATATGTATTATTAAAAATATATATGGTATAATATAAGTACCTAGAAAGGTAAGTTATTCATATAAAACCGACTATATAGATAAATTGGGGAACTAATTATCTCGTGGTGTTGAATGCCTGTTACATTGTAATGGGAATCCTAATACTTGATATGTGTTCTACCACCTGCAAGAGAGCGGGATTTTATCCAAGATAACTACCTCTAGGTTTTTTAATGGAAGTATGGTGGATGAATTATGAAAACTGTTGTAAACAAGCATATTGGCTGTTATGGGATAATTACTAAAGAAGATAAAATTGTTTTAATAAAAAAAGCCCGTGGAGGCTATAAAGGTAAATTAGATCTTCCCGGTGGAGGAATAGAACACACTGAACTTCCAATTGAAACTTTAAAAAGAGAAATTATGGAAGAAGTTGGAGTAGATATAAAAAAAGTAAAATTATTTGATGTAACTGCCACTAATATTAAATGGCAAGTATGTAATGATTTAAAAGAAGACTTACATCATATTGGTATATTATACTTAGTAGAGATTAACAATGATAAATTAAAAGAGGATGCTGATGGACTTGATTCTGAAGGAGCTAATTGGTATGAAATTAATTCACTCAGAAAGAAAAATCTTTCACCATTTACTATCTATGCTCTAGAAAAATTAAATTATAAAATAGGTGAGTAATTATGTATGAAAGAATAATTAATTTAATTGGGAAAGATAATTTTAAAAAAATTCAAAATGCTAAAATATTATTAGTAGGAGTTGGTGGAGTAGGCAGTTTTGTCTATACATCTCTAATTCGTAGTGGTTTTATAGACATCACTATAATTGACCATGATAAAGTAGAAATAACTAATTTAAATAGACAATTAGTGGCAGATTTATCTACAATAGATAAATCTAAAGTAGATGTAGCTAAAGATATGGCAACATTAATTAATAAAGACATCAAAATTAAGGCTGTAGAGGCATTTTTAGATAAAGATAATATAAATAATCTAGATAAAGATTTTGACTTTATAATTGATGCTTGTGATAGTTTAAATACCAAATTAGAACTAATTAAGTTTGCTTATCAAAATAATATTAAGATAATTAGTTCAATGGGAATGGGTAATAGAGTAGATGCATCTAAAATAAAAATAACTACACTAGATAAAACTAATAATGATCCTTTAGCTAGAAATTTACGTAAATTAGTAAGAGATAACAATTTAAGTATGAAAATACCTGTTGTTTGTAGTGAAGAAATTCCAATTAAAAGAAAAGAAGTAAACTCAATGATTACTTCTCCAGGAATAGCAGGTCTATTAATAACCAACTATATTATCAATGAAATTATTAAGGCTTCTTAATTAAGAAAGTTACTAAATTTTCTGGTTTTTGTTTATGATCAATAATATTTTTAATTAGAGTTATAAGTGGAATATTTATTCCTTTTTTCTTTAGCATCTGATAAATAGAATTCAAAGTATAATATCCTTCTACGGTATTATTTTTTAAATATTCATCTATTTCTTTAGGATTTTTAGTGTTACCTACTAGATAGCCAAAAGAATAATTGCGACTTTTTGGACTAGAACAAGTTAAAAGTAAATCACCAACTCCAGCAAAAGAAAGAATAGTCTTTTTTCTACCACCTAGGGCACTAATCATATTTTTCATATCATGTAGTGACTCATTAATTAAGAATACTTGCGTAGATTCAGAATAACCTAAACCTTTTAGAATACCTGCTGCTATAGCAATAATATTTTTAATACTACCACATAACTGAATACCTATAATGTCTTTAGATACTCTTAATTTTAAAGTATCATTTGCTAAGTTTTTCATAACAATATTAATAGTTTTTTTATTTAAACCAGCTATGGCTAGAGCAGCCGGTTCATTATGAATTAAGTCTATTGCAAAAGTAGGACCTGATATAACGCTTATATTTGTTGTTTTAAGCGTATTTTTAACAACATTTGATAAAGTATTAAGCGTATTATCATCAATCCCTTTAGAAGCAATACAAATAGGTGTATTATGATAATATGGTTTTATATCATTACAAATACTATATATATACTTAGCTGATGTAATTAAAAAGATTAAACCTGTATCTTTTAAGGCTTCTTCATAACTTGTGGTAATAGAAATATTATCACTTAAAGTAACATCGGGAAATATACTTTTAATTTGATGGATTTTTAAAAATTCTTCCTTATTTTCTTCCTTTTCCGTCCAAAGCATAATAGTATTATCTTTTCTTTTAGCAAGCATACTCGCAATACCTAAACTATATGCTCCCGTTCCTATTACAGTTATTTTCATTTTTCACCCTTCATTTCTTTATGTACTTTATTTAAATTATTTTCGACTAAATTATTCTTATGTCTATAATATTTAGCATCTTTAATATTATCTGGTAAGTATTGTTGTTTAACCCAATCATGCGGATAATTATGGGGATATAAGTAATCTTTACTATTTGTTTTAATATGATTTGGTACATTACCAGTATTACCTTTATGAATATCATTTAAGGCTTCATCTATAGCTGTTATAGCACTATTACTTTTAGGAGACAACGCCATTTCTATGGCAATCTCAGCAATGGGAATACGTGCTTCCGGTAAACCAACCCGCTCAGCAGCATTAATCGCGGCATCTAGTCTCGGACCAATACCAGGATTAGCAAGGCCGATATCTTCATAAGCAATAACAGATAATCTTCTAAAAATACTATCTAAATCTTCAGCTTCAATGAGTCTCGCAATATAATGAAGTGTAGCATCGACATCACTACCACGGATTGATTTTTGTAAAGCACTTAAGACATCATAATGCCCATCTTCATTTTTATCATGAAAGAATACTGGTTTACTATTAATAGATTTTACAATATCAATATTTACAATATGATTATTAGTAGAGTAGTAAGATACTTCTAATAAATTTAAAGCATTCCTGACATCTCCTGAAGAAAGTGAGGCAATATACTCTAAAGTTTTTTTATCAATCTTAATACCATCTAACTCACCAGTAGCTTTTTTTAATACTTTAATTATATCTTCTTCAGATAATTCATGTAATTCAAATATTTGGCATCGACTCCTAATGGCCGGATTAATTTTATGATAAGGGTTACTAGTAGTAAGCCCAATTAAAATAATTGTTCCTTTTTCAATATGGGGTAGTAATATATCTTGTTTATCTTTATTCATCCGATGGATTTCATCAATAACTAAAATTAAATCACCATAGAATTTAGCTTCTTCAATAGCCATTTCAAAATCTTCTTTTTTGGAAGTAGTTGCATTTAAAAACTTAGTACGCATACCAATTTCTTTACTAATAGCACTAGCAATACTTGTTTTACCAATGCCTGGCTTACCATATAAAATCATCGAAAAAATCTTTTTATTTTTAATTAAATTAGTTAAAATTTTACCATTACCTATTAAATGATCTTGACCAACAACATCACTTAACTTTTGCGGTCTTAGTTTATCTGCAAGAACTTCCATTTGTAATTCACCTAACTTCTAATAACTATTATATCAAAATAAAACCTATTAATAAATATTTTGTGCTATAATTTAAATAGTGATGTTAAGTGAAAAATAAAGAAATAACTAATAAATATACCGAAGAATATTTAAATTATTTAAAATATGTGCGTAAACTATCTAATAACACTTATGAATCATATCGTTATAATTTAATAAAAGTGGGTGAATACTTTAAAAATGATAATCTTTTAAATTTATCAGAAGATGATATTAGAACTTTTTTATATAAATCTTCTGAAAGTAGTAAAACAAATGCTCATTATTTAACTGTTTTAAAATCATTTTATGATTATATGTTAGATCTTGACCATATTAAACTAAATCCATGTGCTAACATAAAAATGCCTAAACTAGAAAAAAGTTTACCTAAATTTTTATCTGTTGAAGAAGTAGATAAGTTACTTGATATAGACTTAAAAAAACCTATTGATTATCGTAATAAAGCTATGTTAGAGGTATTATACGCAACAGGTATGCGTATAAGCGAATTACTTAATTTAACTTTAGCAAATTATAATTATGAAGATGCTTCTATTAAAGTAATGGGAAAAGGTAGTAAAGAGCGATATATTCCTTTAAGTGATGTTGCTATGAAATATTTAAATTTATATCTAAATGAATATCGTGGTTATATTTTAAAAACTAATACATCTGATTATATATTCGTAAATTATAATGGTAAGAGAATGAGTAGACAAGGATTTTTTAAAATACTTAAATCTTTATGCCAAAAGAGTGGTATTAATAAAGAAATATCACCACATATTTTAAGACATTCATTTGCAACTCATTTACTTAATAATGGAGCAGATTTAAGAATTATTCAAGAACTCTTAGGACATGCTAGTATTTCTACTACAGAAATATATTCTCATATATCTAATGAAAAAATAAAAAAGGATTATGAAAAACATCCTCATTATAAAAAATAAGGAAGATATTTAATCATCTTCCTATTTAAGTAATTATTTACTACGATTATTACTACGGCTGTTATTACTTCTACTGTTGCATGATTGACTTCTGTTGTTAGCTTTATTATTAGCTTCTTTTCTGTTATTTGCTTGGCTTCTATTATTAGCCTTAGAGTTATTATTTCTCATATTTCTTACCTCCTGGTATTATTATGGCTAAATACCTATAAATAATACTTAGAATGATAAGTTTATATTGGTAATAAATGGGCTAAAATTACCAATATTTAGAAAATAAAATGATTAATAATAATTAATATTATTCCGATAATTAAACCTAAATAGATATGTTTGTTTTCTTTATATGAGAGAGCCTTAGGAAGCATTTCTTCAATGGATAAAGTAATCATAATACCTGCCACAAACAATAAAACTATACTAATCATCGTATTAGTTATATAATTTTTTAAAAATAAATAAGCAATTAATGCTCCCATGGGCTCAGCTAAACCAGAGAGAAGAGTAGTAGTAAGTGCTTTTTTCTTTGATTTAGTGGCATAGTATATTGGAACCGCAATCGAAATTCCTTCCGGAATATTATGAAACATAATGGCCAGAGATAATTTAAGACCCAAGTTAATATCCTGCACACTACCTATAAAGGTAGCAATTCCTTCCGGAAAATTATGAAGTAATAAGGCAATCATACTTAAAATGCCTAATTTATATAGTGAATCATTATTATCTTTAATGAGTTTATTAATAATAAATACTGCTAAACTTCCTAAAGCTAATGATAAGATAATAATAAATAAAGCTTTAGATATTTTATATTCAAATAAAATAGTAAATAAAGATGATGGAATTAAATCAGTTATACTAATACCAATCATTATGGCAATTGAAAAAGATAAGCAAAAAGTAATAAACTTATTTATTTTCTTATTATCTATTTTAAAGAAGATAATAATACCACCTAATAAAGTAGACATACCAGCAAGTGTTGATATTAAAAAGGCATTTAATGTATTCAAAAATAATCACCTAATTAAACTTATGATTATTTATGATAATTAATTAAAAAGAGTAGTAATACTACAAATACTTATATTTTATTTCTCAAGGTTTGGTTAACATAATATACATTATGCCATTTTTGTACATGCAATATTTTTGACTTAACAATTACTGATTTTACTACTATTTAGGCTATATTATAAATAATTATTACAATAATTAATAAAAATTCAAACTTTAAATTTTATTTATAATTAAATTAATTTTTAAAATAATAATATTGAGAATATATTATAACCTTATTTATATTTTTAATTAGGATATAATACGCGTATATCCTATATTAATATATTATATAAGGATATATAATAATTAATTTAAAAAGGGTAAGGTTAACTCCTTATTTAACAGGCTTAACAGGAGTGGAACTTACCCAATGATATTCATCATTTTTATCTTTTTTATATGTATGCTTATAAAGTGTGCCATACTTTTTCATGAATTTATAATCTATTTTTTCTTTTTTATCATAATTCTTTGTACATTCATCATTTTTATCTAGAGTAGTGTAATTTTTATAACATTCACTACTATTAATCTTTAAAAAGTAATCATATATTGTTAAAGTACTACCCTTCTCTGTTGCTTTTTCAACAATTCGATAAATTGCTGATGTTCCATCAATAATATATGTATATGTCTCTGATTTACCACAATAATAATAATTGTCTTTTAAGTAGCAAATGTGAGAATTATCATAGTAAAATGCTTCATCGCTTTTAATTTTTTCGCCAAATATTTTTTGATATGCATCTTCTATTGTAGATTTCTTTATTTTGGCAACACTGCATTTACCAGTATCTTCATCAGAGCCAAATATCATATCATCAATTTTACATGTTTCTTTCTTTTTAGTTTTATCATACTCTTCTATTTCGGCGCCTTTAACATTAGCTTTTTGATATGCAAGGCATAATTTAATGTCTGCACTCAATTCTTTAGAAGTTATTTTTTTATCAGCATAATTAGAAAGGCCATTACAATTATTTAAATCATCTGGCATTAAATAACTATGCAATTCCTTGACTAATTTATCATCTGTTGCAAGTTGTTTACCATTAATTAATCTATTAGCGATTAAAAATACTACTATTAGAGCTAATATTATAAGCATTGTTTTTAATAACTTATCTTGGGAAACTGTAATTTTAGCAAACTTTTTTTCACGAGCTTTTTTTTCGACCTCTTTTTTATTACTTTTCATTTACTTACCTCTAAACTTTTCTGGATTGTATCTCTGCAATTTTTTCAAATACTTCCGCAGCATTCGCTTCATTTATTTCATTATACCCAAGTTCTCTTAAAGCTTGAATTTTAGTTGTATTAAGTTGTTGCGTTCTAGATAATTTTTCTTCCTTTTTAGCCTCTATTTCTTGAACAAAACGTTTTCTACTCTCCACCACTTTACTTTTACTAGCACCGCCATTATTGTATAGAGTTAAAGCAGAATATAAGATACTTTCAAATATATATTGTTTGTCTTCATCAAACGCATATTCTTCTGGATCAATAAAGCCATTTGTTTTAGCCATATATGCTAAAATATATTTAATTTCTGGTACATTATCCATAGATTGTAAAAAATTATATAAATATTTAACTGCATGAAGCCCACTATTAGATGAATCATCATCTTCTAATTTTTCTTTTAGGATAAAAGCAATATCATTTAATAATATTCTTCTCTCTTTATCAAGGCCTTTTAAATCTAGGAATGAATCAAGGTCATTACCATTCTTAACGCCAATATTAAGTCTTTTTTCCACTGCCATTAAGTACTCAGTATCAACTTTAATCTTACCTATTTCTTCATTAGTACCTTCTTTTAAATCTAAAAGTTGTAATAATAAGATTTTCTTCTCTTTTGGCCACTTATCTAAACTATCTAAAACTAGATAATTATAGACCATTTGTCTTGATACTCCCAAATACTTTGAAAGTCTTACTTTTGAAACCCCTAATTCTTGTAATAAATTGTTTAACTTATCCATGACACTCTCTACTTTCTACATTTACAATTTAATTATATATAACTTAACACTTTTTTGTCAACTGAAAAATGATTTTTATTTCAAATCATTTCTTTTTATGATATATAATTTTTTGTTTTTATAGAAGCAATAAAAGATATCTTCTACTCTTAAATTCTCTTTATTTATGGCATATTCTAACCATGTTTTAGTTTTATGAATATGTCTTAAAGCTTTTTCTTGTAATGATCCATCTAAAATAAGAGGCATTGGATAAGATGAAGGAATTTTAAATAAATTATACTTAAATATTGATAATTTACCATTAGGTTCTAAAAAGGCATATTCGACATCTTCAATATTTTTAATTTCTTTTTGTCTTAAACTTAAAAGTAAGTTATCTAAACTATATCTTTGTTTAACCATTTCATTATAATTTATTTTACCATTACAAATTATTAGGGATGGTTTGCCATCAAAAAATGTTCTAAATTTTCTTGATTTAATCGATATAAACGCTAAAACTATTTCTAAGACAACTAAAAGTGCAATTGGAGCTATAGTTAGGAAGATACTATCTTTGATATTTTCAATTGATATAGCTATTAATTCCGCGATTAATATTGATACCATTAAATCTATTACCCCTAACTGTCCTATTTCTCTTTTACCCATTAAACGGTAACAAAGTATAACATAAAAATAAAAGAAAGCAGTTCTAAATAAGACTTGGAACAATTCCATATGATCACCTACAATTATTATGGTATTATTCATATATTTTTAATCACTTTATTATAATTTAATAGGTGATCTTATGAATAAATTAATTAATTATTTAAAATATGTAGGTATATTTTTAATTGTAGAGTTAGCTTTAACTTTTATTACTAGTTTATTAAATCTTTTAGGTTTAAATAGTGGTATAACATCTATTATATTATTTATAAGTAATATTATTCTCTTCTTTGTTTTGTCTTTCTATAATGCTTATAAAAAACATAGAAAAGGTTTAATAGAGGGTATTATCATAGGAAGTATATTTATTGTTTTAATGTTTTTAATTAAAATAATTCTATTTAATGGTGGTTTAGGTATCCCTACCCTAATCTATTATTTAATTCTATTAGTTACAAGTATCCTTGCTGGTATGTTTGGGGTAAACAAAAAAAGTGAAAAATAATCACTTTTTAAATTTCTAATATATATTTATTCTAATTTTAATACTTAATTATTTAATTAATAAATTTCTAATTTGGGCTATATTTTCATTTTGAATAGCTATATAATCATTAGCTGTATCATCATTAGTTATTACATCATTTATTTTTAATATTTTAGCTTTATTTTTATCTACTAATTCACTAATTAAATCAGTATTTTTTTCACTAGTTAATTGTAATATCGTATCATATTTAGAATTTTTAAATTTGTTTTTAATATCAGTTAAAGCATTTTCACTACCAGATGCCTCTATTTCTTCTAAAGATATTACGGTAAATCCATAACCTTCTAAATATTTTAGGGTATTAGATGATACTACTAAAGTATTATTATCAAGTTCTTTTGCTTCTTTAGCAATATTTCTAAGTTCCGCATCTATCCAGGATACTTTAGCATATAATTCATCATACTTTTTATTAATTTCTTCTTCTTTTAAAGTGTTATTTAAATATTCTGTTAAAGATGTTTTAATATTTTTAGCAAGCATTAAAAAGTTATTTGGAGCAAGCCATAGTTCCTCAATATCATTATGATAATTTAAACCATATGAAGCATCAATAATAAGTAATTCATCATTTTTATTTAAAAATGATTTAGCTATTTCTTTTTCATTACCTACTCCAACATAAACAAATAAATCACCTTTAGAATATTCATCTATTTGTTTACTTGTTAATTTATATTTATCTAGATTAACCCCATTAGGATAAATGCTATCAACAGTACTATTATTACCATATAAATATTCCGTAATAAATTCAACCGGATAAACTGTTGTATAAATAGTAGCATTATCTAAATTAGCATTATTTCCACGACAAGCACTCGTTAAAAATAGTATACAAAACACTAATACTAATAATTTTATTTTTTTCATTTTATCACTCTATTTCTAAATACTATTTTACTATATTAAATTATTTTTATCAACTAAGTATGTTGTTACTAAAAGTAAAATACTAGATACTAAATAAGCCCCGATTACATCTGTAGCAAAATGAGCACCTAGATATATTCTACTTATACCTATTAGAATTGGTAATATAATTAAAATAACTCTCAAAATGTTTTTTAAGCCACTTTTTAAATCAGTTTTATTAACTAAATATAATAATATACCATAAATAGTTACTGAAGCCATTGTATGCCCACTAGGAAAACTATAACTAGTTTCAATTACTAATTTTAATACTTCGGGACGACTTCTCATTACAATTATTTTAATAACATTATTTAAAATAGTTGAAATAATTATAACACTAGCAGTTAAATATGCCATATTTTTCTTCTTACAAATTAGAAATACTACAAATAATATAACCGATAATGCCACTATAAAAGGAGTACTTCCAAAAAAAGTAATTACTTTAAATATACCATTTATTATATTATTCATTTTAAAAGTACATAAGTTATAAATAAATGTATCAATTGATGATACTAAATCCAATTTAACTAATATGCTTAAAATAATAAATATAAGAGTTAAAAAGGAAGCAATATATAATCTAGTTTTCTTCATACTTATTACTTCCTTTAAAAACAAATTCTCTTTGAATAATTAAATTAATAATGCAAAGTAAGAAATCAATTACTATTTTTATTAATATAACTGATATATTTAGTAAACTATATAAATATGTAACAAAGCAACCAGAAATAAACATTTGAATTATTGCTAAAATATAATACTTAATCAATGAAGAAATACTCATATCTTTAAATATTAAATTAGAATTCAAAATATAATTATAAATAGATGATACTAATCTTGCAAGAATAGTTGCAGCAAGTATTTTAGAATTGATATCTAAGATACCTAGAATAGCTGCAAATAGGGCTATATCTAGTAAAAATGAACTAAATGAAGCTAGAAAATAGCGCATAAATAATTTATAAATTAAAATTGAATCTTTTAGGGGATTAAAATGACTATTAGCATTACTATTCAAATAAATTGTTTCTATTTCTACTTCTCGAATTTTAATGTTTTTACTCTTACAAGCAATTAACATATTAGTTTCATATTCATATCTTTCGCCAGATAAATCAATAAATGATTCCATTAATTTGCGACTCATTCCTCTAAGTCCTGTTTGCGTATCACTTATTTCTAAGCCGATAAATATTTTAAAAATATTGCGCGTAATTTTATTACCAAATTTACTTTTAGGAGGAACATAATCTAAATCAAAATTACGAACTCCTAAAACTAATTCATCGGAATATTTAAGTAAAGTTTTAGCACAATTTTTAATATCTTTAACACTATGTTGCCCATCACAATCACAAGTAACACATCCCTTAACATTTGGATATTCATTTAAAATATAATTAAAAGCATTTTTAATAGCTCTTCCTTTACCTAAATTTTTATAGTGATGAAAGACATCAATTTTTTGTTTTTCTAGTTTAGCAAAAAATTTATCATGTTCACTCTTACTTCCATCATTAATTACTAATATATGCTTAAATTCTTTTTGTAATTTAGTAATAAATTCATCCATTATTTTTTCATCAGGATCGAGCGTTGGTACTACAACAAATATATCGTCCATTCAAATCACCCTTACTTTTTAATTGATTCCATATTAACAAGTTTATAATTACCTTCATAATAGATAAAGTATAATCTATCATTCATTATATCTTGTTTATCTTTACCACTAACAACCATATTTTTTTCTAAATAAACTTTGCAACTAAAGGCATTATCATTGTAAATTATAAAGTCTTCCACTACTTCATTTGTAAATACGGGATTTTTAAGTCGATGAGAACTTACAAAAGTCCGATCAATATTACGACTCCAATTATAAGCCATTGTATAATAATAAGAATCTTTTATTAAATATGGCATTAATGTATTAAGTCCACCACCTAAATCATTAGTTAAATATAAACTCCAATTTTCAGCTAATTTTAAGATATCAAAATCATCTTTAAGGTAACTTTTAGCTTCTTCTAAAGTTTTAACTTTCTTAAATTCTTTAGATACATTTATTTTATTATCTTCTACTTTATATTCTACTTCTTTATTATTTTCATCTAATATGGTAATTTCTGGTTTATACACTAAGTTATTTACTTCATAAGTTTTACTTTTTTCAATTTCAATATATTCAGTTAATCTTTCTAAGCCTGCAACATCACCTTCTGATACAATATCATCTTTACTTAAAGTATTACCATTTACTTTAACAGTATATTTTTCTGGTACTTTTATTTCATAAGCATAAATGCCTTTATCAAAATAATTTTGGTAATCAACTACATCCCATTCATCTATTGTTAGTATAGCCATTCTTTTATAAGAATTAACGCTTTTAATAGATACTGTACTAATTAATTTATCGTTATTATATAAATCATAGGCATATACTTCATCTTTACTTAATTTAGTGTTTTTCTTAATTTTTAAATCATCACTTTTATATAATTTTTTAATACCATCACTTATTTTAGCATTACTTTTTTCATATTTAGATACCGTAAACGAATCATCTTTAACATCTTCGGTTAGTTTTCCAGAAGTTGCTAAATATTTAATATAATTATCGACTAAATTTCTTTCATATAAAACCATACTATTATAAACATATACTAAAATAAAGAAACCACATACTAATAAAAGTAGAGTATATAATATTAATGATTTTTTATATAAACTTTTTCTTTGCCATTTTCTAAATAATTTTGCCATAATTACCTCTTTTCTACGACAAAGCCGGTAGGAAGTCGCCATGATGAATTAGAATAATATAAAGTAACTGAAGTCATTTCGTATTTACCATCATAATACATGGAAGATGATGAACCACCATCAATATTGGCAGCATTAACAGCCCCATATTCTTCCATTATTTCAATTAAGTCTTGGGCAGTTGCTCCTAAGTGTCCTGAGGCACCTCTTCCATCGGTAACTAAAAGTAAAACTGTACCATCAGCTCTTTGGCCAATAGCTGTTCTAGGATTAGCCCCACTTCCAGAGCCATTAACTTCTCTAGCCTCGCCATTGATAATAAGTTTAACAAAGTGGTTATTTGCATCACTTGCTTCTTCTTGGAAGGCAACAGCATCTCTAATTTTTTCCTCTTTAATTACACTTTCTACTTGACTAGCATTTTTACCACTTAAATCAATTATTTTAAGTAAATTATCCTCATTAAAACCGACTAAATACATGCCTCTTATACCAGCTGGACTATTATATTCAATTTTACCATCTCGCACTACTAGTCCCATAGGTCTTCCGCCAGCATTACCATTAGAATAATAAAGACCACCATTAACACCCGCAAAAGCATCGGCATCATTTACTAATTTATCTAAAGTAACACCATAAGTTTTCCATGAGCCATCGTAAATAGTCGCCAGTTTTACTCTAGAAGGATCATTAACTATAATCATTTTGGCAAAATATGTACTACCAGAAATTTCGACGAGTTCAATACCATCTTTATCTTTATTTCCCTCGGTATCAATTAAACTATTATCCATTTCTTCGTCAAATGATGCCATTGAATTGCTATCAACTATTTCTTGGACTTTTTTATCACTCATAAATAGTTTTACCACAAATTTCATTTGGCCAGTTTCAAGCATAGTTGTGACAAATAAATTACGAGCATGCTCAGATGGACCATAACAAAATATTAAACCAGCTGAATAAACCACTACTAATAAAACGACTAAAAATATGCCAATAAAACTAAAAAATTTGCCAATAAATTTTAATACTTTCATAAACTATCAATCCTTACTACTTTTTATTTACGCCTATTAAAATATTACCATATAAGACATTTTAGTTCAAGAAAAAATAGTAGTTATTCCACTACTATAAATTTATATTTTCCCTTCTTTATTTCGATATAAGAATTTTCGTTATAATATTCTTTAGTTATGGGATCACTTACTTTATCTAAATATTTATTTTGATAAAGTTCTTTTAAAGTAATTTTATCTTCACTACATTTTTTATCATAATAACATGCTTTAGCCTTTTCAATTATTTTATCTTCTACTACTTTATATAAATTTTGATTATGATTTTTAATTACTTTATATATTGTGGGAATTGTAATAATTAATATTATTATAATAATACTAGATATAATAACTATTCTATTTGATTTCATAATTATCACCATAATATTCTTTAATAAAATTATCACGAAATTCTTCTAAAGTATCTGTTTTAATATTATTTCTAATTTCTTTCATTAAATTAGTTAAAAATGTTATATTATGAATAGATAATAGACGAGCGCCAAAAGTTTCATCAGCAGTAATTAAATGTTTAATATAAGCCTTAGTATAATTTTTACAAGCGTAACAATCACAATTTTCATCTACTTTGGTAAAGTCTTCTTTATATTTACTATTTTTTAAATTTATTTTACCATGACGAGTATAAGCATGACCATGACGAGCAAGTCTAGTAGGAGATACACAATCAAATAAATCAATACCTCGCATAACATTTTCAATTAAGTCAATTGGATCACCCACTCCCATTAAATAGCGAAGTTTATCTTCTGGTAAATATTTCGTAGCATAGCTAACCATTTTATACATTGTCGGTTTATCTTCACCCACGGAAGTACCTCCAACTGAATAGCCATCAAAATTCATTTTTATGAGTTCTTCGGCACAATGACGACGTAAATCTTCATATTCACCACCTTGAACTATGCCAAATAACATTTGATCTTTACTATTAAAGGTATCTTTGCCTCTTTTGGCCCATTTTAGCGTTCTTTCGACACTTTCTTTGCAATATTCATAAGTACTTGGCCATTTAACACATTCATCAAAACTCATCACAATATCACTACCTAAGTCCATTTGAATTTGAATAGATTTTTCGGGTGTTAAAAATAAATTATCACCATTTTCATGATTCTTAAAATGTACTCCTTCATCAGTAATATCTTTCGGCTTAGCTAAACTAAATACTTGATAACCACCACTATCAGTAAGAATTGGGCCATCATAATTCATAAACTTATGTAAGCCACCCGCCCTTTTAACGATGTCTTCACCTGGACGAAGCCATAAATGATAAGTATTGGCTAAGATTATGCCACAACCTATTTCTTTAATTTCTTCTGGCGACATAGTTTTAACTGTAGCGTTAGTTCCTACTGGCATAAACATAGGAGTTTCATAAGTTTTACCATTATAAGCAAATTCCCCTAAACGAGCCATATTTTTCTTTGATTTTTGTCTTAATTTATATTCAAGTTTCACCTGTTTCACCTTTTTCTTCTAAATAATTATAGCAAAACTTGACAATTTTAACAATATCTGTTAAAATAAACGCTAATTTTAAAGAAAGGGGTGTTTTTAATGGTATATCAAAATTATTTAGATTGTCATTATAATATTGATACAATGAAAAAATTCTATCAATTTATTGATTTTACCAATTTTAAATTGCTTACTCAAGATAGAATAATTGAGTTAGATCAAAAAGCAGCTAAAATTAAAGGCGAAATGGCTAAATATAGAAATAGAATGTCAGTTATGGGAATAGTTGCTAATAGATTAATGGCATCATCACAATCTTTAGGATTAAAAAATGGTGATGAAATAGCCTATTTCTATATAAAAGTTGTTGATGATAATTTATTATATTTAGAACTTGCCAATATTGCTACTGATAAAGAAGAATTAAAAGATCTATGTATAAGAAAATTTGGCGTTTATGATAATGTTATTATTCATCTTGAAAAATATTTAGTTAATCGTCTAGATTCATTACAAATAGAAAAAGATGATGAATTAACTATTTAATAAACATAGCATCGCCGAAAGAGAAGAATCGATAGTTCTTCTCTTTTGCTATTTCATAAGCATTTAAGATATATTCTCTTTTAGATAAGGCACTAACTAACATTAAAAGAGTACTTTTAGGCAAATGAAAATTAGTAATTAAACCAGCAATAGCCATAAATTCAAACCCAGGATAAATAAAGATATCAGTATTACCACTACACTCTTTAAATTCACCATACTTATGCATAACTGTTTCAAGTACTCTAGTACTAGTTGTACCAACTGCATAGATAGATCTATGCTCTTTTTTTGCCTTATTTAAAATATCTGCAACATCCCTTTTCATTTCATAATATTCAGAATGCATATGATGTTCTTTGATATTTTCTACTTCAACAGGTCTAAATGTACCTATACCTACATGCAAAGTAACATAGCACACTTCTACACCCATATCTTCTATTTCTTTAAGTAATTCTTTGGTAAAATGTAGTCCTGCCGTTGGAGCTGCTGCACTACCCAAATATTTGGCATAAACAGTTTGATAACGATCTTGTTCTTTTAAAGTTTCGTGAATATACGGAGGAAGTGGCATTAAGCCAATTCTTTCTATAATTTCTAAAAATATTCCTTGATATTTAAAATTAACTCTAATAATTCCATCTTCTAATTTCTCTACTACTTCACATTCTAGAGTCTCACTAAATTTAATAATTGTCCCAATATGTAATCTTTTACCCGGGCGAGCTAAACATTCCCATATATCATCTTCTATATTTTTTAATAATAATACTTCAATACTTGCATCAGTATCTATCTTTTTACCCATTAATCTGGCTGGTAATACTTTTGTATCATTTAATACTAATACATCACCTTTTTTTAAATAATTTTTAATATTAAAAAACCTAGTATGTTCTACCTCACCAGTTTCTTTATTTAAAATCATTAATTTTGATTCACTTCGATTTTTAATTGGACTTTGAGCAATAAAACTACTATCAAGTTCATAATTATAATCATTGATATCCATAATATTCACATCCCTTAAGTATTATAAAGAAAAAAGGACTAAAAGTCCATTATTTATGTATTATTTTTTGAAAGTATGGGTTATCTTGATAATAGATATTAAAAAATTCTCCACCTTCATTAAGCATAATATCATCATAACTAGTATCTTGATGCCATTTTAACTTTTGCATTAATTCATTGATGGGATAATTTTGCGGAGAACATAAACACATAAATCTTGCATAATCCGAAAAATTATAACCATCTAATACTAATTTATTTAACACATAAGTTGCAATATCTAAATGTCTATATTGTGGAAGTATCATAATATCTATTGTTATATTATTAAATGTAGGTGATAATCCTACTAATCCCAGTAATTTATTATCATAATAAATACCCTTTAAATTATCTGAATAAACAAAATTTACAAAACCATTTAAATTTTCTTTAGATATTTGTAAAAAATCTTCTTTTAATACGGGAACAATCTCTATATTCATAATAAATCTTTAACTTTATTAAATAATTCTTCTTCTATATCAGGAATAGTTCTAATACTATTATTTTTTACACACTCAATTTTAATAAAATTAAATAAATCAGCCATTTCTAGATATGCCCTTTCCGCATTTCTTATATTTTCTTCCGAAGTTTCGTGTTGATCTAATTCTTTTCTATTCTTTTGTAAACTTTTACTATATTCATAAGGCATATGTAAAAATATTTCTATATCTGGTCTTGGTAATTCAAGTAAATCATATTCTAATTTTTCAAGCCATTTAAACATTTTAAGTCTTTCTTCTTTATCTTTTATTTTACCGGCTTGATGACCCATATTACTTGTTACATAGCGATCTAATATTACAATATAGTCTTTATTTAAATATTCATTTATAATATCTACGTTATATAATCTATCTGCTGCATAATATAGAGATGCTACTTTAGCCGGCACATTATTAGCGCCTTCCTTAAACCAACCTTCGCAAATACTTTGTTTACCTAAATATGGTCCACCAACTATTTTACCAGTTGGCGTATCATACATGGGAAAAGAAAGTTCTACTACTTTATAGCCTTCTTTTTCTAAATTTTCTTTTAGAAGTTTACTTTGCGTCCCTTTACCAGAACAATCAGTGCCTTCAATTAACAATAATTTTCCCATTTCACTCACCTATTTCTGTCCCTATATTTTTACCAGCAAAATAATCATTTATTTTCGCATAATTATTAATATTCATTACCAATATCTTAGTTTTCGTTTCTTGACACTTTTTAATGGCATATAAATCCATTACTTGATATTCTTTATCTAGTACTTCTTTATAACTTAAATAATCAAATTTTATTGCATCTTTATTATTTTTAGGATCATCACTATAAACACCATCAACATTAGTCATTTTAATTATAAGGTTAGCATCTAAAATATCTCTAGCTAGTATTGTACCAGAATCAGTAGAATAACCACTTAAACCAATACCACCACCAAAGATAATAACACTTCCTTTATCATATAATTTTTTTAATTCTTCTCTACGATAATTTTCTATTAAATTAGGAAAATCAAATGGTGTACTTATAATATTTATAATATTATGATTATCTAAATAATCTTTAACATATAAAGCATTCATTACTGAACCAAGCATACCTATCGTATCTCTGGTAACTTTTGCCATATCCTCGTGTTCCCTTCCGCGAAAAAAGTTACCTCCTCCAATTACAAGAGCAATTTCATGATTATTTGCTTGTAATAATTTAATCGTTTTTAAAATAATAGCTAGCTTTTCTTTAGCCACTAATTCATCTTGATTTTTTAATGCTTCCCCACTAAATTTTAAAATTACTCTACTCATTTATTTAGCCTTTCATATATAACAAAATCATAAGCTATACCATTTTCTTCTGAATGATTAATCATATTCTTTTGCCAATTACGATAATTAATCTTTGGAAAATAACTATCAGCAATCTTATCCTCAGCATTAATCTCTGTTAAATATAATTTATCTGCTATATCAATAAATAATTGATAAATAGAAGAACCACCAATTACAAAGTATTCTTCATCATCTTTTAAATCTTTTATTAACTTATTTATATCATCATAAACTAAAATACTTTGATCAGTTATTTTATCTTTATTATTTTTAGTAATAACAATATTTAAACGATTGGGAAGTGCTTTACCTATTGACTTATAAGTATTAAAGCCCATTATTACTGGGTGATTCATCGTTGTTTTTCTAAAATATTGCATATCTTCTTTTAAGTGCCAAATAAGTTCATTATTTTTGCCTATTTCGCCATTTTTACCAATGGCCGCGATCAAAGAAATCATACAGCCACCGGCATAGATATTTTACCATGATGTTCATAATCAATTAGTTTAATATCTTTAAGTTCTTTCGAATTATCAAATTGATAAAAATCTTTTATTTCGGGATTTAGCCATAATTTTGGAGCTTTAAAATCACCAAGTTCATGATATCTTTTAATTTGCTCTTTAATCCCATCGATTTGATTAACATAGATATGCAAATCTTTCGCATTATAATATAATTTACCTGGTTTTAATCCTGTTACTTGGGCAAGCATATGAATTAATACTGCATATTGGCATATATTAAATGGCATACCTAAAGGTACATCATTACTCCGGCATGTTACAATAGCATTAAGTTTGCCATCCGTAACATCCCACATGGAATTCCAAACACATGAAGGTAAAACAGCTGTATCTAAATAATCATCTTGCCACAAACTCATAATCATTCGTCTGTCAGTTGGATTTTCTTTTATTTTTTTAATTAATTTATCAGTTAAATTAAATTTATTTACAATATAACCATAAGCTGTCCCAATAGTATGGGCATATTCTTTTGGAAATACTCTATCTTGATAATGTCCATCTTCATCAATTTCCCATTCATTCCATATTTTAACGCCTCGTTCTTGAAGCCATCTTACATCATTAGATTTAGCTTGATAAAACCAAAGCATTTCTAATACTGCTGATTTAAATGCTACAAATTTTGTAGTTAAAATTGGAAATTCTTCTTCTAAATCAAATTCAAATGATTTAAAAGGTATTTTAATAGTATCAATTCCCGTTCTATTCTTTACTTTAACACCTTTATCTAGAATTTCTTCACATAATTCAATATATTTTTTATCCCACTTCGACATATTTTACTCCTAATAATGAAGAGGATATTTAGAAGTTAATTCTAATACCTCTTTAGTAAGTTTATCTAATACATCTTCATTATCTTTATTCCTTAAAGCTTCATCGATAATATGAGCTACTTGAACAAATTCTGATTCTTTAAATCCTCTTGTAGTCATGGCAGGTGATCCTATTCTAATACCACTTGCTACCATTGCTTTTTCAGTTTCATTTGGAATAGTGTTTTTATTTACCGTAATATGTATTTGATCAAGAAGAATTTCAGCTTCTTTGCCAGTAATACCGACACTACCTTTAACATCAAGTAAAATTAAATGATTATCAGTGCCACCACTTATAACGTGATATCCTAGTTTAATAAATTCATCACTCATTGCTTTAATATTTTTTATAACTTGTTCTTGATAAGTTTTAAATTCTGGTTGCAAGGCTTCATAAAAACTTTGCGCCTTTGCCCCAATTACATGCATAAGTGGACCACCTTGAATACCCGGAAAAATAGTTTTATTAATTTTTTTAGCTATTTCTTCGTTATTAGTTAAAATAATGCCACCTCTTGGTCCTCTTAAAGTTTTATGTGTAGTTGATGTAACAACATCAGCATAAGGAATTGGTGATGGATGAAGTCCTACTGCAACAAGTCCGGCAATATGAGCCATATCAACAAACATATAAGCTCCTATTTCATCACAAATTTCTCTTATCTTTTTAAAATCAATTATTCTTGAATAGGCTGATGCTCCCGCAATAATCATTTTAGGTTTTTCTTTTAGAGCTAACTCTCTTAATGAATCATAATTAATCATTTCTGTTTTTGGATCAACATCATAACTAACTATTTCATAGTCAATACCACTAAAATTTAAACTATAACCATGAGTTAAATGACCACCATGATTTAAATTCATTCCCATTACTTTATCCCCATGATTAAGTAATGCCCGATAAACAGCCATATTAGCACTAGAACCACTATGAGGTTGAACATTAGCATATTTACAATCAAATAATTTAGTTGCATATTCAATTGCTTTATTTTCAAAGATATCAATATATTCACAACCACCATAATATCTTTTATTAGGATATCCTTCAGCATACTTATTAGTTAAAATACTACCTTGTATTTTTAATACATCTTTTGATACATAATTTTCTGATGCAATTAATTCAATATTTTCTTCTTGTCTTTTTCTTTCTAATTTTAAAGCCTCTTCTAAATATTTATCCATTTTATTACCTCCACTATTTCTAAATATTATTCAATACTTTCTAATATATTTTCAAAAATCATCGCTACTGTCATTGGCCCAACTCCACCAGGAACAGGCGTAATGTATGATACTTTATCTAAAACATTATCAAAGTCAACATCTCCAACAACTTTACCATCTACTCTCGATATTCCCACATCAATTACAATAGATCCATCTTTAAGCATATCTTTTGTAATAAATTTAGGAATGCCAACAGCACTAATAACTATATCAGCATTTTTAGTTATTTCTTTTAAATTATTAGTGTAGGAATGACACATACAAACTGTGGCATTCCTACTAATTAATAAATTAAATAAAGGTTTACCTACTATAATACTTCTATTTATTAAACATATATTTTTACCTTCTAAATTAATATGATAATAATCAAGTAATTTCATAATACCTTTAGGAGTACACGATATATGACTAGGTTTACCTAAAACTAAATTACCTAAAGATATATTAGAAAAACCATCAATATCTTTACCTGGTTTAATTTTATTAAAACATTTTATAATATCTATTTGTTTTGGTACAGGACTTTGTAAAATAATACCATTAACATTATCATCATTATTTAATTTATCAATTAAACTAATAACTTCTTCTTCTGTTGCGTTTTCTTCTAAATGATATAATTTACCATCTACCCCTAATTCATCACATTTTTTTAATTTATTTTTTATATATATTTCACTTGCTTCATTATTGCCAACCCAAATAATAGCAAGTCCTAATTTTTTATCTAATTTACTTAATTTTGCTTTTACTTCATTAAGTACTTCTGCACTTACTTTTTTTCCATCAAGTAATTCCAAATTTATCACTCCTTAAACAAACCAACATTATAAGAATAATCTAGGCTTTTATATGCTTTTTCGGTGGCAATTCGACCACTTCTGGTTCTTTTAATGAATCCTTCTTGTAAAAGATATGGCTCAACAACATCTTCTACTGTGGTAACTTCTTCCCCAATACTAGTAGCAATAGTTTCAACTCCTACTGGTCCTCCATTAAACTTTTCGATTAAACTAGTTAAATATTCTCTATCGATATTATCTAGACCGTCTTCATCGACTTTTAATCTTTTTAAAGCTTTTTGCGTTATCTCTAAATTAATTACTCCAGTACCTTCAACTAAAGCAAAATCTCTAACTCTTTTAAATAAACGATTAGCAACTCTTGGTGTCTTTCTACTTCTTTTAGCTATTTCCATTGCAGCATCATCATCTACTTTTATATTAAAGACATTACCACTTCGCTTTACTATATTTTTAAGTTCTTCAAAGGTATAATATTCTAATTTTGCAACTATCCCAAATCTATCTCTTAAGGGACTTGATAAATCACCTGAACGTGTAGTAGCGCCGACTAAAGTAAATGGTGGTAAATTTATTTTAATACTTTTACTTTTGCCTTCTCCCCCAATTACAATATCTAGTTCAAAATCTTCCATGGCGGGATATAATATTTCTTCAATATATGATGGCATCCTATGAATTTCATCAATAAATAAAACATCTCCTGGTTCCAAATTAGATAAAATGGCTGCTAAATCACCAGTTTTCTCAATTGATGGCCCACTTGCAGTTCTAAGGGTTGAACCTAGTTCATTAGCAATAATATGTGCAAGAGTTGTTTTACCAAGTCCAGGAGGTCCATATAATAAAACGTGATCTAATGGTTCATTACGCATTTTCGCAGCTTTAATAAACACTCTTAAATTCTCTTTTATTTCATCTTGACCAACATATTCATCTAAATTTTCCGGTCTAATACTTTTTTCAAAAATATCTTCTTCTTGTGGATTGGCATCAAAAATTCTTTGTTCCATAATAACCTCCTGTATGCTAATTTCATTCTATCATTTTTAAAAAATATTTGCAAGATATTTTTGCAAACATTTGTTTATTTCAATAATAATTTCAATGCTTCTTTTACTTGTTCTTCTAAAGTCTTGGAATGATCTATCATATTAATAATTTTTTTAATTTCAACACTCTTATATCCTAAATTTTCAAGTACACTAATTAATTCTTCTAAACTATTATCTTCTTCTACTTCTACATTTGAAGTAACTTTTCCTTTTAAATCTAATATAATTTGTCTAGCTAATTTTTCTCCTATTTTAGGAAACTTAGTTAAATATAGTATATTTTCTTTATTAATGGCATCAACTATGCCATTAATTGAACCTGTTGCAAATATACCTGATGCTACTTTTGGTCCCATTCCTTTAACATTAATAAGTTTCATAAATAATTCTTTTTCTTCTATACTTTTAAACCCATATAAAGAATATTCATCTTCTCTAATATGATTATATACATATACTATATAATCTTTGCCTATTTCATAACTAAATGGATTAGGTACAAATATTTTATAACCTATGCCATTTACATCTATTACAATACTATCACTATTAGCTTCCTTTATTATTCCATTAAAATAACTATACATATTACCTTCACCATTTTAATTTTATCAAATTGGCTTGTTAAAGTCTATTAATAATTAGAAAAATATTTTACTATACTAAAAGAGTGAAATAATATCACTCTTTTAGTATTAATCTTCAACAAAATATTTTTTGACTTAATATCTTGCTTTTTTAGGCATAAGAATTAATTTAAAATCTTGTGGGACACTTTAGACAATCTATAGATTGCCTTCTATAATGAATAAATTCATTATATACAATTTTCTTTTACCAAAACCACATTTGTCGGACTATCCAGAAGCCTTAGACACCTAGGGCGATATTAATCGTTTTTACTCTAAGATACTTACCTTCGGACAGTTTTTAAATAAAGAACTTCCCGAACATTTTATTATGAAACTTAAAAAGGTGCTTATATCTCTTCTTTAGCACCTTTTTTTATACTCTTTTTATAAACAACCATCTTTGTTATAATTATTTTAGAAAAGCTAAAGGTGGTTGTTTATGAGTCTAATATATAATACCCAAAATGATTTTGCAAGTAGTTTATCTAACTTGTTAATTAGTTTAACGATATTCGAAATGATATAAAATTTTGATTTGGATATTCGAAATTAGAAATAACCGATAAA
>CANQDM010000004.1 GCA_947591505.1 uncultured Bacilli bacterium
CAAAATCTTCATAGCAATAAATTGATTTTGTTGAATAGTTACAATAGTGGTAATTTAGATTTGCAAAGTAATATAGGAACTAGTGTAGTTAGTGGCTTAGTGCTTAGTAATTTTAAAGGATTAGAAAATCAAAGTTCAGAAAAAAATGTCAATATTTTAAATAGTGTCTATAATATAGGAACAGTAAATGGCATAATAACTAATAAATTTGGTTTGGGTTATTTTGATGTAACTACTACAACTAATGATATTAAAAATACTTATTATGAAAATAGTGTAAGTGCGAGTAATGTTACCGGAATCGGTGGAACACCGATGAGTTTAAATGATATGAAGTTAGAATCATTTGTAACTCAATTAAATACAAATAAAAATACTATTGATTTAAGTAGTATAGATAGTAGTTTAAGTGAATACACATTATGTAATTGGAAATTAGGAAATAGTGGTTATCCAGAACTTGCATGTTAAAAGTGTCACAAAACGGTACTTTTATTTCATCAAATACTAAAATAATTGGTGAAGGAACTTTAACTAATCCGTTTGAAATACTTTAATGTTGATAAACATAAGTTATCAACATTTTTTCATATATTTTACATATAATTTTCTAGGTGCTAATATGAAGAAATTTGTTCTATTATTACTTTTATTATTACCTATAAAGTGCTTTGCAATTAGTGCTAGTAGTGCAATTGCAATGGATTTAGATACTGGAAGAGTATTGTATGGTTACAATTTAAATGAAGAAAGATTAATTGCTAGTACAACGAAAATAATGACTGCTATTATTGCCATTGAAAATGGCGATTTAGATAAAAAGGTAGTTGTTTCTGATATTATTCATGAAGCCTTTGGTAGTGCTATTTATATTGAAGTAGGGGAAGAAATAACTTTAAGAGATTTATTATATGGCTTAATGCTTCGAAGTGGGAATGATGCTGCTTTAGTAATTGCGGAAACTATATCAGGAAGTGTTGATGAATTCGTTTATTTAATGAATGATTATGCCTCTAATTTAGAAATGACCCATACCAAATTTTTTAATCCTCACGGACTAGAAGAGAGTAATGGTAATGCTAATAAATCAAGTGTTTTAGATATGGCAAAGCTCACAAAATATGCGATGGAAAATTCAACATTTAGAGAAATATTTCAAACAAAAGAGCATACAGTTAAAACTAATTATAAGACTTATGTATGGCATAATAAAAATAAACTTTTAAGAGAAGATTATATTACGGGTGGTAAAACTGGTTTTACCGAACTTGCTCGAAGAACTTTAGTATCAACTGGTAGTAAAAATAATATTAATATAGTTGTTGTAACTTTAAATGATCCCAATGACTGGGCTGATCATAAAGAATTATATAATAATATTTTTAAAAATTATCAAAGCTATAAAATAATCAATAAGAAAAAATTTAAAGTAGATAATGAAGAATATTATGATGATGGAGAGCTTTTTGTTAAGAATGATTTTTATATGGCTTTAACTAAAAAAGAATTAAAGAAAGTAACTTTAAATATCAATTTAATGCGATTAAAAAATTATAATGATGATGATATAGTTGGTTATGCTGAAGTAAAATTAGGTAAAGAAATTTATCATAAAGAACCAATTTATATTAAAAAGATTAATAAAGATAAAGAAGAAGATTTAACTTGGTGGCAAAAATTTAGGGGATGGTTATTTAAATGGTAGGATACATTTGGGCTTTTTTAATTGGGATAGGTATTATTTATGCTCTTTTAAGTGGCAATATTAATGTTATTAATGAAAGTATTTTAACTAATGCTAATGAGGCATTAGATTTAATTTTAAATTTAATGCCTATTATAGTTTTATGGACGGGTATTTTAAAAATAGCTGAAGAAAGTGGCTTATTAGATAAGTTTGCCTCACTTTTAAGACCAATTCTATGTCGTTTATTTCCAGATGTTCCGAAAAATAATAAAGCGTTAGGTTATATATCATCTAATATTGCGGCGAATATGTTAGGCCTTGGTAGTGCGGCAACTCCAGCGGGATTAAAAGCCATGAATGAACTGCAAAAAATAAACCCCCAAAAAGATACAGCATCTACCCCAATGATCACTTTTTTAATTTTAAATACGGCGGGAGTTACCTTAATACCTACTACAATTCTCGCCTTAAGAGTTGCTTATAAATCAGCATTTCCTGGGGAAATAATAGTGCCCGCTATTATTGCTACTACGTGTTCTTCTATTGCGGGTTTAACTTTAGATTATTTTATTAGAAAGAGACAAAAACATGGAAATCGTTTCTAAAATAATTTTACCAATATTTATTATTGTTATTATTTTTTATGGAGTTAAGAAAAAAATAAATGTTTATGATACTTTTTTAGAAGGCGCTAAAGAAGGTTTAATGACAACATTTAGTATTTTTCCGGCTATTATAGCCATGATTTTTGCCATCAACATTTTTTTAGACAGTAATGTTTTAGGTTTTATTATGAAACTTCTTTCGCCCATGCTTGGTAATATTAATATGCCATTAGAAATTATTCCAATGGCTCTTTTGCGACCAGTATCTGGTACAGCATCACTTGCCATAATGAATGATATTTTTAAAAGTTTTGGTCCAGATTCTTTTATAGGTAGACTTGCATCTGTTTTACAAGGATGTACTGATACAACGATTTATGTTATAGCTCTTTATTTTGGTACGGTTAAAATCACGAAAATTAGACATGCTCTATGGGGTGGCTTGTTTGCAGATTTAGTAGGCATAATTGCAGCCATTATTTTAACTAATCTTTTCTTTTAATTAATATTTTGCTATACTTTATTTAGTTGGTGATTTTATGGAAAGACTACAAAAAGTTATTGCAAGTAGTGGTTATACATCAAGAAGAAAAGCTGAAGAATTAATTGTTAATAATCATGTTAAAGTAAATGGTGAAGTTGTTAGTAATTTAGGTATTAAAGTAGATGATAATGATATTATAGAAATAGATGGTGAAGTATTAAAAACTGATCCATTAAAAGAATATTATTTACTTAATAAACCACGAGAAGTTATTTGTAGTGTTAGCGATGATAAGGGAAGAAAAACTGTTATAGATTTAATTAAAACAAATACTAGAATATATCCGGTAGGAAGACTTGATTATGACACAACTGGTTTAATTATTTTAACTAATGATGGAGAACTTGCTAATATTTTAATGCATCCAAAACATAAAATTCAAAAAACTTATATTGCTAAAATAGATGGTATTTTAAACGAAGAAGATTTTAAACATATAAGAAAAGGTATCAAAATAGATGAGAGAATTCTTAAAGTAGATCATATGAAAGTAAAAGAAATAGATAAACAAAAAAATACTTCTTTAGTAGAAGTAACTATTCATGAAGGTAGAAATCATATCGTAAGAAAATTATTTGCTACTTTAGGTTATGATGTTTTAAAATTATCAAGAATTGCTTATGGTAGTTTAACTTTAGGTAATTTAAAAAGTGGTGAGTATCGCCTTCTTTCTCATGATGAGGTTAAATCTTTATATGGACATAAATAATTATTTATTAAAACTACAAAATTCTAAATTTCGTAGTTCTTTTCATTTATCTGAAAAAGATAAATTATATATTCAAAATAAAGGATTAGATACCATTAAAAGTCATGCCTATGATTTTATTAACAAAAGAATTGCCCCTAAAAATATTTTAAATGATGGCAAGCAAACCCCAATGAGAGGTCATCCTGTTTTTATTGCCGAACATGCCACTGCTACATGTTGTAGAAAATGTCTTTTTAAATGGTATCATATTAGCCCAAATCGAGAACTTACTAACAATGAAATAGATTTTATTGTTGAATTAATAATGTCTTGGATAAAAAATGAAATAAAATAAAAATAGGAAGTTTCCTATTTTTTAAATAATTCCGCATGACTGCCAGTAGCAAAAAGCAATAATATTAATTCATCACCATAAATTTTATAAACTAATAACCAGTTTGGCGATATATGACATTCATAGCAATCTTGATAAACATTATTATCAATTAATTTATGATTTTTATATTTTCTTTCTAGTTCTTCACCATTTGCTAATTTTTTAATAACATATTTTAACTTATTTAAATCTTTTCCTTGTTTCTTAATTGTTTTGTATTGTCTATTAAAATTATTAGTTGCATCAATTTTGTATTTTGAATTTTTAAAGTTAAAATCTGTTTTCATATTATTCCTTGTCTAGATTTGCAAATAATTCTTCTGGACTATCATATGGTTTTCTTTTACCATTTTTAATATCTTTGATTATTTGATCTCCTTCTTTTAAAGCTTCTAATAATTCTTTATTTGGGGTAGGATTATACTCTTTTACTTCAAAAGGTAGGCCTCTTTCAAATATTGCTCTTTTTAAAAACATATTAATAGCGGTACTCATATTAAGACCTAGGTTATTAAATAATTTATTTGCTTCATTTTTAACATCGGTGGGAACATTTACATTAATTACACTGGTTAGGTTTGCCATATAATCATCTCGCTTTCTAGTTAATATAATAGCATAACATCATATAAATATCAACACATTTCTTTATGTTATATATATATTATATGCAGAATACTAAAAATTATAGCATAAAAAAACAGCCTTAAGCTGCTTCTTCTTCATCATTGCAACAGCATTCTTTGCCTTCGCAACAACTGCAACATTCTTTTTCTTCACCCTCAACATCCGCAATACTAATAGCGTTAGTTGGACAAGATGAAATGGCATTTGCTACATTTTCACTATCTAAATTTTCTTGGCTAATAGCTTCAGATAAACCATCATCACCAAAGTCAAAATGTTCAGAATCAATGGCAACACATGCACCACAGCCAATACAAGCTTCTTTGTTAACATTTAATTTTTTCATAATTATTATTTGTTTCCTCCTTTTTAAATTATATAAAAAAAATAGATTAAAAGCAATTAATTTACATCTATAATATAAAGGAATTGTCAAGCAAATTAAAATAGTCTATAAAAAAAATGTCATTTATGGTATATTAATAATAGAGGTGTTCTCTTATGAATTCACGATTAGATAAATATTATGAAAATAATGATGAAGTAGTAAACTCAAGAGTTCATAAAAATGAAGAGTTATATAAAGAGATTAGTAAAAGTGAAATAGATGGTTATGAAGTTAAAAGTAATGCCACTGTTTTAGGTGAAAATAAAAATGAAATAGATGTTGATAAGATTAAAAAAATTCTTGATAATAAATATAATGAAATTCCTAAAAGAAAAAGTATTAGATTAGAGGATACTGAAGAAGAAAAAGAAGAAGAGGAAACTACTAAAGAATATGATATAAATGTAGTATTAGAAAAAGCTAGAGAACAAAAAAGTGAAAACTACGAAGAAGAAAGGCTAAAAAAATTAAGAGATACGCAATTTGATATATTAAAGAATTTAGATATTGAAAAAACTAAAAAGGAAAATGAACAAGATGAATTAGATGATTTAGAAGAAGATAATTTAAAGAGTTTAATTAATACAATTGCTCTTAATGAAAAGAATAATGCTACTAATACATCTTTAGATATTTTAAGTGATTTAAAAGGTAGTGGTAATACCGAAGTGTTAACTGGTTTAAAAGAGGAAATAGAAAAAAAAGAGGAAGAAGAAACCGAAGAATTAAATAAAACTAATACAAGTACGACAAATTTAGTTAATTCTTTCTATACATCATCAAATGCTATTAAGAAAAAAGATTTTGAAGATATAGATGAGGATTTTTCTAAAGATATGGAATCTAGTAACGTTTTTATTAAAGTAGTTATTGGTATAATTATTTTAGTTTTCATAGCGGGTGTAGTATTACTTATTAAAACAATTTATTTTTCATAGTATTTACTATGAGAAGATTAAAATTACATAAAGTAAAAAATAAAAATACAATTATGAAAAATCTTCTAATTGTATTTTTTGGTCTTATTATTGTTAATATTTTGTTAATTAATATATATTCTAATAAAGCATCTAAAAAAGCAGAGGTTTTGGCAAATGAACAAATAGATGAAATAATCTATCAATTTTTTAATGAACTCATTACTAATGATGTTATTAACAAATCATCAGTTAAAGATATCTTGGAAATAAATAAAAATGAAAAAGGAGAAATATTATCAGTTAATTATGATTTAGAGAAAACTTATACTATATTAACAGATGTAACAAAAGTGCTTAAAGATGCTTTAATCGATTTGGAAAGCGGTAAGATAGATGTTTCGATGTATAATAAATATTTAGAAAGTGGCAAAAATGGTTTGATTTTAAAAGTACCTTTGTTTTTAGGTAGTGATAATATATTTTTAAATAATTTAGGCCCAAGAATACCTGTAGTAGTTAATTTCAATGAAACATTTTTAACTAATGTTAAAACTAAAGTAACTAATTATGGATTTAATAATGCTTTGCTAGAAGTATATATTACAGTAGAAATGCAAAAATTAATGATTACCCCTTTAAGAAAAGATAGTAGTAAGTTTCATTATAATATTTTGGTATCCTCTTTAGTAGTTAATGGTAGTGTACCAGAGTTTTATGGTGGTACTTATGAATCTAGCAGTGGAATTTTAGATATTCCCTAAATAAAAAAAGTATGATATACTTTAAAATAGGTGAGAGTATGGAACCATATTTTATTAATGAAGCTTTTGATAAAGCAATTAATGATTATATGAGTAGTAAAGATAAAAAAGAAGGAATTCTTTACAATTCTTTTTTAGTTGTTGTAATTAGAATACTTATTAATATATATGGTGAACTTGATATTATTAATCCTTACCAAATTAAAAGCAAAGAAGCTTTAAAAAATAATATAATGAAATTTGGTGCTAAAAGCGAAGATGTTGAAAAATTATTTGAACTTATCTCTAATTTTTATTTGATAGAAAGAAGAAATAGTTTAGCGATTAAAAGAGAAGAAAATATTTATTTTATAAGTGTTCAAAAAGTTTTAATTGATTTGTTTACTTTAAAAAGATTAAACTTTGGTTTAAATGAGAATGAAAGTAAAGAATTTTTTGATCTTTTATATACACCAGGAACTTCAAATATTTTAAGACAATCTTATAATTATTTAAATGCTAGTAATATTTATGAAATAGCGGAATACTATCAAAATAAAATGTTAGAGAAACCAAAAGAAGAAAAAGAGGAAGAAAAAAAATTATTAAAATTTGATATCTATAAGTTATTTAATGTTAGTATTGCTGATATTAGTAAAATGAATGCTGAAGATGTTGATAAGTTAAATAAAGAAATATATAAATCATTTGATATAAGCGAAAATGCTATTAATAAAGATTATTTATTAGAAGAAAAATTAAAAGAAATAAAAATGCAAAATAGTCCAATTACTACTGGTAATGGTTATGTTGATATTTTACTTATTATGAGTGTTATTGTGACTACTATCATGGTGGTAGTAATATTTAGTACAATAGTTTTTTAGGGAGGTTTTATGAAAATTAAAATTAATGATGTAGAATATGAAGTAAAAAAAGATTATGGTGAGACTGTAAAAAGTACACCTTTGGATGAAATAGTAACAGATTATTATAAAGATTTTGACTATATTGTTGGGGATTGGGCATACGGTAAAGTAAGACTTAAAGGGTTTTATGAAGATGATAATAAAAATGTTAAATCGTTTAATAATATTAAAAATGTTGATGATTATATAGAGAATAGTTGTGCTTATGGTTGCAAATATTTTATTTTGAAAAAGTGTAGTATTAATGCAGTTGAAAAACAAAAATAGTTTTGTTATAATGTTATAGTAGTGAAGGGATTGACTTAAGATGGGCAAAATTAAATTGAATTTAGAATCAGGAGCTGTGGTAGAAAAACCATTAATTAATGCATTTAGAGCTAATAATTTTGAATATGTAATATTAGATAATGAAATGAATGGTTCCATGGGACTACCTATTATTTTAGTATGTAAATTAGAAAATGGTAAATTAATTAAAATAGAAGATCAAAATGAATGGCAAATGGTAAAAGAGTATTTAAAAAATATTATTGCTGGTAGTGAGGTTGAACTTGTAAAAGTTCCAAATGTTTTACCTGCTAATGATGTATATTATACCCAACTTACTTTACCTGTACCTTCTTTTGATGCTTTAAAAAAAGCTTATACAATTGCTGGTAGTGAAACTGAAAATAATGAAAGTGCAGTAGCAGATACAAATCCTAGCGCAGTTCCAGTAAGTGATCAACCAGTTGTAGGTACTCAAGAGGTAACACCAGTTACTGATACTCAAGAAGTAGTAAATGGAAGTACTGAAAATGTGGTGTCTGATGCTAATGCTACAACTGATATAAATGTAGAAAATGTAACATCTACTCCTGCGGTAGATTTAGGAATACCTAATTCTCCAGTTATCGATAATCAAGTTCAAAACAATCCGGTAGATATGGATGCACCTATACCAGTATTTGGGAATATAAATGAATCTTCAACTTCAAGTGAAGATGCGCCAATTGCACCAGCCATCGAAATGCCAGAGGCTGAAGATACTCCTTCAATAGAGATTGCACCAAATATTACTAGTGAAGCAGTAGTTGAACAACCTGTAACTGATGAAAATGAACCTGTTGTATCTATTGCCCCAGAATCTGAAAATGAATCCCCATTTAAAGAACAAAAAGAAGCATTTATGCAAGCTTGTGAAAATATGTTTGATGCTTTAGTTCAAAAATTTGAAAAAGAATTAGAAAATAATAAATAAAGTTGAGTAAATGCTCAACTTTTTTCATACAATTTATTAAGTATGAAAGAAATAATTAATTATTATTACAATTTTGATGTTATAGACATTGAAGAATACAATACTTATGCTACCTTTAAACATTTAGGGGAAGATTTTTATTTTGTATTTTTTAATCGTACTGAAGAAGAATTAAAAGATTTAGTAACATTAACGAGTGAACTTAAGTTAAAAGGTATAAAATCTCATGATATTATCATAAATAGAATTGGTAATGTTTTAACTAAAGTTGGTGATAATTATTATATTCTTTTAAAACTAAATGCTAACAAAAATGAAGAGATAAATTTTATTACTCTTTGTGAATATATTGATAAATTAAAGTTAAATAGTACTAATAGTAAACTATATCGAAATAATTGGGGTGAACTTTGGAGTAAAAAAATAGATTACTTTGAATATCAAATAAAAGAACTTGGCAAAGATAAACCAATTATTTTAGATTCTTTTAGTTATTATGTAGGTCTTGCTGAAAATGCCATTAGTTATGTTAATAAAATAAACAAAATTATTGGTATCAGTGATAATGATAATATTGTTTTATCTCATAGAAGAGTATTCTATCCCAATACTAATCTTAATTATTTGAATCCTTTAAGTTTTATTTTTGATTTAGAAGTAAGAGATATTGCGGGATATTTAAAAATAGAATTTTTTAATGGGGAAGATAGTTTACTTGATTTAATTACCTATTTAAAAATAAAAAAATTAACCCAATATAGTTATCATATGTTATATGCTAGACTTTTGTATCCTTCTTATTATTTTGATATTTATGAAGATATTATGAATAATGGAGTAGATGAAGAAAAATTAATACCTATTATAAATAAAGTAGAAGATTATGAAGCATTTTTAAAAGATGCTTACTATGAAATAAGCAAATATACTAATTTAGAAAGAATAGATTGGTTACTTAAAGAAAAATAATTTAATCGGTCATATAGTTTTTAATTTCGTTTAATTTTTCTTTTTCTAATATAATTCCTTCTTTAAAATTAATAGCACCTGGCCAATCATTATCTTTCCATTCTATACCAAATAAGTTAATATTTTTATCATATCTTGGAAATGCATGATAATGGACAAAATAATCTTTCATCATCATTATAATATAATTAAATTTTACTGCACCAAATTTTTTAGTACAAACATCTTCATACCACTTAATAACTTTAGGAAATTCTGCTCCTTCTTCTGGTGTCATATTTGCAACTGATGGAGTTTCTCTTTTTAAAAGAATTACGGCATCGCCTAATGTGGCTTGCTTTTCCCTAATGCAAACAATCCAATGTTCAAATTCTTTAATACATAATGTTTCAGGTTTAAATTTACTCATAAAATCTAAATTACTCATATTTTTCTCTCCTTTTCAAAAATCAACATATTTCTTACTTATAATTTTATCATACTTCATAAAAGATAACTAGTTTGAAATTATATTTAAAAAAGATATACATTTTATTGCATATCTCATATTTTAAGATTAAATGTTAATTATGCTCTTTTAAATTGGTATATTAATTATTCCTTTAATTTCCGGTATTTCTTCTTGCATCATTTTAAGTAGGCCATCATTTATGGTACTATCTTGACCTAAACAAAATTCACAAGCCCCAGTTAATTTTATATAGACATAGTTATCTTCATATTTAACATATTCAATATCGCCACCATCCATGTTTAGATATGGTCTAATATTTTCAATCATTTCTTTAATTTTATCTTCAATATTCTCTTTTTTCATAACAAATCACATAAATATTATAGCAAATATTTTTTGTAAGTAAATTAGTTTTATGCTATACTTTACTTAGAGGTTAATATAAATGAATAATTATAAAGTAGGAGATATTATTAGGACGCATGTAACAGGAATAACTAAATATGGTATTTTTGTAAGTGTTGATCCTTGGTATAATGGCTTAATTCATATATCAGAGGTATCAGAAGATTTTGTTAAAGATATTCATGATTATGTAAAAATTGGTGAAACCATTTATTGTCAAATATTAGAAATAGATGACGAAAATCAAAAAATGAAATTATCAATTAAAAATATTAATTATAAAGAATTATCAGGTAGTAAAGTAGAAGAGACAAGAAAAGGTTTCTTACCTTTAAAAGAAAATCTAGATGCTTGGATAGATGAAAAATTAAAAGAATATAAATAACTAAAATCACCATATTAATAATGGTGATTTTATATGCAAAATAAAAGTATTTGGTTAGATAATTATAAGGATAATAATGTTAAAGAATTAAATCAAGATTTAACTCTAGATGTTCTAATAATTGGTGGAGGTATTACAGGTATTTCTACGTTATATAATTTAAGAAAAAGTAAATTAAAAATTGCTTTAGTAGAAAAAGATTTAATTGGTCATAGTACAACTGGACATACTACTGGTAAAATTAATTATTTACAAGAATTAATTTATTATGATTTAGAAAAGAAATATAATTTAGATGTAGCTAAACTTTATTTAGAGAGCCAACTAATTGCCATAAAGCAAATTATAAATATTATTAAAAAAGAGAAGATAGATTGTAATTTAGAAAAAGTTGCATCTTATGTATATACTGATAAACTTGAAGATATCGATAAATTAAAACGAGAAAAAGAAATACTTGAAAGTTTTAATATCAAAGTTAAAGAACATCAAAATATTAATTTGCCTCTTAAATCTTTATATACTATAAGTGTTAATGATACTTATGTATTTCATCCTATAAAATATTTAAAAAGTTTAAAAGATATTTGTTTTCATAATAATAAAGAGATATATGAAAAAACTAATATTATAAGTATAAAGAAAGAAAATGATTATTATATTTGTAATACAGCAAAATATAAAATAAAAACTAAGAAAATTATTTTAGCATGTCACTATCCATCTTTTTTAATTCCTTATTTATTTCCAATTAAGACAAATATTGAAAAATCTTATATAACGGCATCTCTTTCTAATCATTTAAAAGATACTTATATTACTAGTAGTTTGCCTACTACATCAATTAGATTTCATCAAGATAAAAAAAGTTATCTAATTTATTTAAGTACATCATCTAAGATCTGTAATAATTTAGATGAAAAGAGTAATTTTAGTAAAGTTATAAAAGAAACGCAAAAATTAAATTTAAAACCTACTTATCTATGGAAAAATGATGATATATTAACGGTTGATAAATTACCTTATATAGGTTATATCAAAAATGATGATAATACTTTATTAATTGGTACAGGTTATAATACTTGGGGCATGACTAATGGTACTTTAGCAAGTTTAATATTAAGTGATCTTATCAATAAAAAATCAAATAAATATGCCAATTTATGTAGTCCATTAAGAGTAAGTTTAACTGATACTGGTAGTATCCTTTCTAATATGTTTTGTAATATGAAAGGCTTTATTCAAAATAAAATAGTTAAAAATAAAAATTGGTATCCGGAATGTATTAAAATAGAAAATGGTATTGCTATATATAATGATGGCAAAAATATTTATAAAGTATATAATAAATGTCCGCATATGGGCTGTAGTTTAATATTTAATGAAGTAGATAAAACTTGGGATTGTCCTTGTCATGCTTCGAGATTTAACTTAGAAGGTAAATGTATTAAAGGGCCAAGTAATTATGATATAAGTTGTAATAAAGAATTTAAATATAATAATTTTACTATTAAGTAAATATCTTTTGCTTTAATTAAAAATATATTATAATTAATTCGTGATAGTTATGAAAAAGATAATTTTATGGTTAATTTTAATATTAATTTTAGTTGCTAGTGGTTTAGGTATTTATGCAATTTTAAATAAAGATGATAAGATAGAAGAACCTAAAGAACAAACGATAGAAGAAAAAAAAGAAATAGAAGAAGAAAAAGAATCAGAATATATTGATAATAATCCTATAGTATTAGGATTATATAAAAATTATCATAATGGTAAGGAAAGAGAATTAATAAAAGAATATAGTGCTAAATGGGAATATCATAAAGATATATCTTCTTTTGAAGCGTTTTATACTAATGAAGAATTAATAAGTAGTAAAAATCAAATTCAATTAATTGATGAATATAAAAATAAATATAGTAATATTGATAATTACAGGATAGGCTATCAAGTTGAATTTTCTATTGGTGATAATAAAATAAATAAAACTATTTTAAGACCTAAAGATAGTGAAGAATTCTTTGACTATTTAGAAATATATCTATATGATGATTATCATCGTAATGGTTCTTGGTATAGTCATACTACTGAAGAAGAAATGAATGATGAAACATTACTAACATCAATTAAACTAACAGCAGGTAAAAAAGTAAATGAAATAACATCAGATATTAATTTAACTGCTTTTACTTATGATAGTGATGATTTTAGCGAAGATGGATATTATAAAGGGGTAAGTAAATATTCTATAACTATTAAAAACAATATAGCCTAAACTATATTATTTTTTGTGTCTAAGTAGTATTAATAATAAGATAAATGATATAAGTATTAAACCTACAGGTAATAAATAATCTTTATATTTTTCTAAATAATATTTAATATCTTTTTTATTTGTTTTTTCTTCCTTTTTATTAGTTGTATTTTTATCTTTATTTTCTTCTTCTTTTACCTGATCTTTATATAAGGTAATATTTTCTAACATATCATTTTTATTAACATCTTCACCAACTAAACTGCGATAAAGGCCAAATTCTAAAGGAGAATAAGTTTTAATATCAGTGGCTTTAGTATATTCATTATTTTTACCATTAATCCAACCCGTAAACCATGTCCATTGTTGACTATTATGCTTACTGTATCCTTCTTTAGATACTTCATAAGCAGTTTTACCATTAAAATAATCCAGTGGTATATCATAATTCATGGTAATTTGATTTTCTTTATATAAGTGAAGATAAGTTTTAGGCACATTCCAATTGCCATATTTATTATAAGATTCTGGATGGAATGCACTATCATTTGCTTTTTCAATTGCTTGTTCTAAGATATAAGTATTTAAAATATGTTGACCATGAGAATATTCTCCTTTTTCATCATGTCCTACAACTACTTGCGGTTTAAATCTTCTGATATTTTCTACTTCAAAGTTTAAGGCATCTTCTTCTGTTAAATTAGCCTTTTTTAAATTATTTAAAGCCCCATTTAAAGACTCAGAATAAGCATCAGGGACAATTCCGATAATAGGGTAATTTCTAATACCTACTGTATATAAACCATGTAATTGTTCATGTAATCTTTTTGGATTATCAAAATGATTAGTAAAATAAACTACTTGGGTATAAGCTCCTCTTGCAACATAAGTAGGAAGAAGTCCTAAAAAGAATAGTTGTTCATCATCACTATGCGTAGAGAATAATAAAACATCAGCTTTTTCACAAGGAGACCCCCATATTTCGACATATTCCGGTATTTCACCTTCCCCAATAACATAAATTTCCCCAATTTTAACATCATTATCATAGGTAATAGTAAGTTCTTTACTTTTATTTTCTTTTAAATCAATATATTCATGTAAAAAATTATTAACACCAATATTTATATTTTTATTATTAATATTTATATTACCAGTTTGACTACTTAGTTCATATATAATATAAATTCCATATATATCTTCTTCACTAGTAATACTTATAATAGATCCTTTACTAATAGATAAATAACTATTTTCATTATTATCTTTTAATTTACTAGCTATAGTACCATTAATTTTATAAGTAGATACATCTGTAATATCTTTAGCACTTACCATTAAAGGCATTAAAAATAACATAAATATTAAAACAAACTTCTTCATATTTTTACCTCAAAATAATTATAGCATAAATAATGTTAATTAAAGAAAAAATATTATATAATAAAGATGTGATAAGTTATGAATAAGAATATCAAAAATATTTGGACAATTAGAAATATTATAATGTCTATTATAGCTATAATTATTTTATCATGGGCATTTTGTCAAAATAATTTAGTTGGTAAGATTATTATTAGTCCATTTTTAATATGTGCTAGTTCTATTCTAGGTGGAAATATTTGTATTCTTTTAAATAAAAATAAACTTGCTAAAATATTTAATTATATTTTTAAATTTACATTTTTATTATATGTAGTAGGGGTTTTAAGCTATGCTATTTACTATAGTTTTAAAAACAAAGAATATTCTCTTTTGATTATAGTAGCAATTTTTATTCTATTTTTTATCTTATTTTTTAGACCACAAAAAAAGAAATAATTCTAGTTTTATTTCGTGTTATTAAAAATATATTTGTTATAAAATTTGGCTTAGAGGTGCAAAATGGATCAAGAAAAAATAGGTAAATTTATTGCTGAGCAAAGAAAGAAGCAAAAACTAACGCAAGAAGAACTGGCAAGTAAACTTGGCGTATCTAATCGTTCGGTTAGCAATTGGGAAAATGGTAAAAACATGCCTGATTTATCATTGTTTAAGCCACTATGTGAAATACTAGGCATTTCCATTAATGAACTATTAAGTGGAGAAAAGATAAATAATAAAAAATATCAAGATAAATTAACAGAAAATATTATTAATTTAACTATTGATAGTAAAAAGCGACTTGTAAAAACAATAAAGAGAATGATTTTAATAATAGTCTTATTATTTATTATTTTGTTTGCTGGACTATGTTTTTATAATTATTATGAAATTGATGTAAAGTATGATGAAAGAACAATGAAGTGTAATTTTGATAATGGAGTATTAACCTATAATATTATTGGCAATAGTGTTTTAAATACATATCGTATCACAAGAACAATTAATAATAAAAAATATATAATTTTTCATAGTACTATTAATTTATATAATAAAAGAAATAGTAATTGGGAATATGGTGAAAGTTTTGCTAGATTATTAAATGGTGAAGATGTTCCTTATGGTTTTTACTGGAAGTTTGATAAAGAAAAAAGTACGAGAGATGAAGTTGCTTATTATACAAATAAATCTCTTAATAAAATAAAAAAATTAAATGATGAGGAATTCTTGCAAGAATTACAAGAATCCTATAAAATGTGTAGTAAGAAAGGTATTGAAAAATGAAAAAAAAATTTTTGGCTATTTATTTTATGGATTAGCAATAGTTTTAGTAATACTTTATATTGGAGTTGCATTACAGCCAACTGTTACATTGGATACTACTACCACTCTTGTTATTGCAGTATTATCTTGTTTGTTAATTTATTTTGGGGGAGTTTTACTTTCTAAATATTATAAAAATGATAAACCTTTAAAAATAAATTTATGGCTGTTCTTTGCTTTGTATATTCTATTGTTTGTTGATTTAACTTTACTTGATACAGCATGGGGAAGACGAGGTTTATTTGTATCATTTAACTTAGAATATTTAAAAAACTCAGTTAATTTGATTCCTTTTAGCACTATTTATGAATATTTAATTGAAAACTTTAATAATTTAACAAATACAAGTGTTATATTTTATAATATATTTGGTAATTTTATAGCCTTAATGCCAATGGCTTTCTTTTTACCACTTTTATTTAAAAACCAAAATAAATTTAAAACATATTTCTTAACTATCTTAACGATTACTCTAGGTATTGAATTACTTCAATTATTTGGGGGAGTAGGTAGATTTGATATTGATGATGTCATATTAAATGTTGGTGGCTCATTATTAATGTTTAAAATACTAAAAATAAAAGAAATAAATTTATTAATTAAAAAAATATTTTTACTAGAAAAGAATAAAATAGATATTAAAAAATTAACTAAAATATTTATAATAATAGGTATAATTTTAATTGGTTTACTTATTTTAATTAAATATCGTAATTCATTATATAGAGAAAATTTAGATACCATACATTATCAAATGGAAATAGTTGATGAATCATCAGCTTGTACAGAAGGTTTAGATAAATTTTATGAAAATGAATTTTATAACTATTATTTTCCCTGTCAAAAAAGCGATAAAGTATATGCTATTATAAATGATAAAGATAAATATTTAGTTAAAGATTTACTTAATAATAATACTTCAAAATATAATGTTGATATTGAAAGAATAGAAGAAAGATTAGAATTTTATAAAATAAAATATCAAAAAGAAAATAAATATACAAATGTTATGCTTAATATTAATTTAATTAATCATAATGATAGTTATACTTCACCAGAAATAAATGTTAATGTTTTAGATAAGTCTATTATTGATGTTAAATTAGATTATCGTGATGCTGATTTAGATTTAGAAAAATACAATATAACTCTGCATTTTATTCCCAAACAAAAAGGAACAACTACTGTAGAAGTTTCAGCATTTGATAGTGATACTGAAGAATTAATTGATAAAAGAAAGTACAAAATAGCTGTTGATAAAGATTTAAAAGTCAAATATGAATTAATTGATTCTGTTGATATGACTTGTTTAGAAAGCTTTTTAGGTGGTTATATCACAACTGAAAAAAATAATGTTAAAGATGAAAAATTATCTAATATAATTGCAGGAGATTTATCTAATGTCAAAAATTCCATAGTTAAAGTTACTAATAATGATGATATTTATATAATAATAGATACAGAAGATAATAATGTATTTGATGCCTTAGATAACTATTTTAATGAGATATATCCTAATTATCAAAAAGTAAAATATCATAATTTATATATTTATTTGTCAAATGGGTTAAGTGATTTTAATTTAAAGAATGATTTAAAAGATGTTTGCTAAGTTAAATATCTTTTTTCTTGAAAAACACTAATAAAGTTCACATAAATTACATATTTTATATGTTATAATGAGCCAGAAAAGAAAGATAAATATGTATATTTTAAAAAATGCTTTAACATCAATTACTAGAAATAAAGGAAGGAATATTTTAATTGCCATTATTATCATTGTAATATCTGCATCTTGTGCGATAACTTTAGCGATAAGACAAAGTGCTAGTGATATAGTTACTGCTTATCAAAATAAAAATCCCATTGAAGTAACTATTGGCATGAATCGTAATAATCTCATGAATTCTTTAAAAGATGGTGATAAGACGCAAGAAGAAATGATTGATGCTTTTAATGAAATAGAACCTATAACAGAAGAAGAAATTAATAATTATGGTGATAGTAAATATGTGAAAGAATATTATTACACTTATAGTTTAGGAATTAATGGTAAAGATTTAGAAGAAGCAACTGATTCATTAGTTAAAGAAAAAACAGAAGTTAAAACGGAAACTACGCCATGGGGTGGTGATAGAGAAGGAAGAGGCCCAATGGGAGGAGACTTTGCTAGTAAAAAGACTACTACAAAAACAACGGAAAAGATATTCAATGAAAAAGCCCAAAATGGTGTTTTTCAATTAATTGGTTATAATTCTTATGAAGATATGAAAGATTTTATTAATGGTAACTACCAAATTACTGATGGAGAGGTAAGCAATGATTTTGATTCTGCGAGTTGTGTTATCTCCGAAGAATTAGCAACTTTAAATGAGCTTTCCGTTGGTGATAAAATTACTTTAGTAGATGTCGATGATGATAAAAATACTTATGAATTTACTATTACGGGTATTTATAAAGAAAATACTGATGAATCTAATAATATGGCATCAATGTTTTCAAATTCTGCTAATGAAATAATCACTAATGTTAATGTGATAAAAAATATTTTAAGTAAAAATGAAGATTTAAGTGCCACTATTACGCCAACATTTATTTTAAATAGTAAAGATGATATTGAAAAATTTAATAAAGAAGTTGAAGATAAAGATATAAGTGAATATTATACTTTAGTAAATAATTTAGAACAAATTGAAAATGCAACAGCATCAATTGATAATGTTAAAAACTTTGCAACAACATTCTTAATTATCACTTTAATTATTGGTAGTGTTGTACTAGTAGTTATTAATATGATAAATATTAGAGAAAGAAAATATGAAATAGGTGTTTTAAGAACTATTGGGATGAAAAAAATAAAAGTATCTTGTCAATTTATGCTAGAATTACTTATTGTTTGTATCGTATCTTTAATGCTTGGGGCTTTAATTGGATCATTTACAAGTGTGCCAGTGGCTAATAGTTTACTTAAAAATGAAATAGAGAATACGACATCTAGTTATGACGATGTTAGTAAGAATTTTGGTATAGATAAGGGAGAGAGACCAGCCGATAATGGTCACAAATATAATTTTGGCATTGCCCAAATTAAACAAGTTGATAAAATAGATGCAGTTGTTGACTTTAAAGTTCTGGGAGAATTACTTGGTATAGGTGTATTACTTACTTTATTAAGTTCTCTTGCTAGTATGGTTACTATTTCGAGATTTTCCCCACTTACAATTTTAAAGGAGCGAAGCTAAATGAGCAAAAATAAAATATTAGAAATTAAAGATGTTAGTTATCGTTATAAAGATGCTAAAAAAGATGAATATGTTTTAAAAAATATTAATTATAATTTTGAATTAGGTAAAGTATATGCTATTAAAGGTAAAAGTGGTAGTGGTAAAACAACTCTTTTATCTCTAATAAGTGGTTTAGAAACAAAATATACAGGTAATATTTATTATAATAATAAGGATTTAAAGAAAATTGATTTAGATACTTATCGTAATACTTATATTGGCATTGTTTTTCAAAGTTATAATTTGCTTCCGCATTTAACTGCAAGTGAAAATATTATTTTATCAATGGATATAAGTAAAGTTAAGGTTAAGAATAAAAAAGAAAAGGCAATAGAGTTAATGCAAAGTGTAGGACTTAACGAAAGTTTTGCTAACAGACGAGTTTTAAAGTTATCTGGTGGTGAACAACAAAGAATAGCTATTGCCAGAAGCTTGTCTTATAATCCCGAAATTATTTTAGCAGATGAACCAACCGGTAATTTAGACAAAGATACGGAAGATGAAATATTAACCATATTTAAAGATCTTGCGCATAAAGAAAATAAATGTGTTATTATTGTAACCCATTCTAAAAATGTTTGTGATAATGCTGATGTAGTATATGAATTAAAAAATAATAAAGAAAAATAAAAGATCCCCTAAAAAGGATTTTTTATTTTATACTATTTTAGTATAATTTAGATGTGATTTATATGAAAAAGAAAAATAAAGAAAAAATTGTTATTTTTTTAGAAGTTGTTGGTATGTTAACAGTAGTCTTTTTAACAATACTTGCGATCATTTTATTAATTAAAGCTTGGTTATTTCGTGAATTTTATTATACAAAATTCACCTTTAATTCTCCTGATAATGAATACAGAATAGTAATAAAAGGTAATGATACAATTTTCTTTAGTAGTGAAAATTTAAGAATATATGCTTATAAGAATAATTTTAAAGGTTATTTAAATAAAGTTATGTATGCTACTGTTATTTCTAATGATGGTAAAAATTTAAATGAAAACAATGTCGTTATTTCATGGGAAGATAATAAAGCTTATCTTACGATAAAAGGAGAAGAGCAAAATAATGAAAATCTTGAAATTAATTTTCAAGATAATATAACATTTAAACATAAAGGTTTAGATTATAAAGTTAATCTAAATAAAGGTAATAAAATAATAAAATCATATTCAGAAAAAGAATATTATAATAATAAAGATGTCGAATTACATAACGTTGATATTGAATTTTTAGTTGATGATAAATATATTTCAATGGAAGATAGTTTTAATCTAGGAAAAATAGATATAGATGATTTTGTTATTACATTAGATTATGAATTAGAGAAAAAGATGGCAACTATAAACAGGGAAAGTAAAGGTCATGCTGAAATATATAAAAATAATGCTCTTACCTTAATAATTTGTCGTTATGATAGAGGCAATTCTGATTATAATGTTTTGGAAAATGAAAATTATTTAAAATATGTTATAGGTGATAGTAATTTAAATTATAGTTATGAAATTTGTAAACCATAAAAAAATCTTACAAAAAGCAAAAAATTGTGCTACAATTAATTTACTTGAGCAAAAAATTATTAAGTCAATTTTATCAATGAGTAGCAAATGCGTAAGTCCAATTGAAGAAGGGCTTACGTATTTTTATGCTCAAAAATAGAGGAGGAATTTTTTGTGAAAAAACTTGATTTAGGAAAGGAGAAAATATCTAAATTAATAAAAGTATTTGCTATACCCTGTGTTATTAGTATGATTGTGGCAGCCCTTTATAATATTGTTGATCAAATCTTTATTGGGTGGAGTGATGCTGGTGCTTTTGGTAATGCTGCTACTAATATTGTTTATCCCTTTACTGTTATTGCTCTTGCTTTTGCATTATTAGTGGGAGATGGTGCTGCTGCTTTATTTAATTTATCATTAGGTGCCAAAAATAAAGAAAAGGCTAGTAAATCAATTGGTAATGGTTTAATTCTTTTAATAATTATTTCAATTATACTAACTGTATTAGGATTTATTTTTAATAAACAAATATTAAGTATTTTTGGTGGTAATCCTAAAGAGATAGAATGTTATAATTATGCTAAAGATTATTTAATGATTATTTGTTGTGGCTTACCTTTTTATATTATTGGTCAAGGATTAAATGCTTCAATTAGAAGTGATGGTAGTCCTAAATATGCTATGATAGCCACAGTCATTGGAGCAATTGCTAATATTATTTTAGATCCTTTATTTATCTTTGGTTTTAAAATGAGTGTTAAAGGGGCAGCAATTGCTACAGTTATTGGGCAAATCTTAACTTTTATAATTAGTATTTTATATTTTAGAAAAGCAAAATCATTCAAAATAAGCAAAGAATCAATTAAACTAGATAAAGAAATTTGTAAGGAATCTATTTCTTTAGGACTAGCATCTTTAATAACTCAACTAGCAATAGTAATTATAATTGCTGTTGCTAATAATTTAGTTGGTAAATATGGTTATATGACAATGGCTAGTTCTGGCATTTCTTATGGTGTAGTAACACCTCTTGCTGTGATTGGTATTTGTATGAAAGTATTTGGTATTGTTGTATCAATTGTTATTGGCGTATCTTTAGGTGGTATGCCGATTATTGGCTATAATATGGGAGCAGGAAATATTAAAAGAGTAAAAGAAACAATTAAATATATTTTAATAACAAATTTTATAATTGGCTGTATAGCATTCATATTATTTGAATTTTGTCCTACTTTAATTATTAATATTTTTGGCAGTGGTAATTCCTTAGAATATTTAGAATATGCTAAATATTGTTTAAGAATTTTCTTAGGAGGTATTATTTTAACTTGTTTAGTAAAATCTTTGTCCATTTTGTTACAATCAATGGGAGCTAGTTTTGAGTCTACTTTACTTGCTCTTGCTAGAGATGTTATATTCTTTGTTCCAGCAATTGTTATAATTGCATCACTAAGACAAAGTGTTGTAACAATGTTATGGAGTGCTGTAATTGCGGATATTTTATCATTTGTTTTAGGAATAATGTTATTAAGAAAAGAATTTAAAAATAAAAAATACAACTATTGATACCATTTGTTCATTTATTAGATTTATATTTCTAAATTTATTTTTAATATTATTTTTAATTGATAATATAGATAATCAAAAATATTTAAAAGAGATAGTTGTTGATACTTTCAATGAATTACTAGATAAAAAGCAATACAAGTTACAATTTGTCTAATTAAATAAAATTCACAATTTTAAAAATGTGAGAATTATTTCTCATATTTTTTTTGATGTGGTGTATTTATATTTTCTTAAATAATATAATGACTTTAGTGTTGGAGATGCTGAATATGAAAAAGAAAATAATTATATCTCTATCGGTGATAGCAGTAATTGTTATTATAATCATTATTGGGGTTATTATTTTAAATAAAGAAATAATATTTTCAAAAATTGAAAACAATGGTAATAATAGTAAAGGTGGATATATTGAAATGACAGAAAAACGCGAGAATGACTTTCAAATTGATTTAGTATATCATTCTCCTAGTAATAGAGATATTCATTATAGTGCCTATATTCCCTCTAATATTGATAGTTTGGAAGAATTACCTTTATATATAACTTTACCTGGCTACGAAGGATTATACTTTCAAGGTGTAGGAGTTAATTTAAAATATGAAGATTTTGCTTATATAGCTAAGGAGTTAAATCCTAATATGATAATACTTGCTCCTCAATTAGATGATTGGGGAAAACAATCTGCCGAAGATACGACCCTCCTTACAGAGTATTATCTAAAAAATTACAATATAAGTAATACTTACATCAATGGTTATTCTGGTGGTGGAGAAACATTATCTCTTGTCCTTGATATGAAACCTGAGCTTTATACAAGAGCATTACTTGTTTCATCACAATGGGATGGTGGCTATGAAAAATTAGTAAATAGTAATACACAAGTTTATTTCTTTATAGGTGAAAGTGATTCTTACTATGGATCAAGTAGTTTTAAAGAAACTTACAATGAACTTTATAAAAGGTATGAAGAAAAAGGACTAACAAAAGAAGAAATTAATAAAAAATTAATTTTAGATGTACGAAATCACGAATATTTTACTTCTCACGGAGTTAATGATGAACATGGTGGTGGAGGATTAGCAGCTCACGAAGAATCGATTATGAAATGGTTATTGGAGATAGAATGAAAAAGTTTGGTATAATAATATTAACCATATTTTTAATAACAGGATGTGGAAAAGCAAATAATATAAAAGAAGGTGGTAATGATTTGAAAGTATTCACAAAAGATACTTTGGTATATGATGTTATTAATAATAATTCTTTTGAAGGATTTGGTAATTTAATCTTCCCTGTGGATAGAACGATTGATGATGATATGACTCTTGAAGAAGTTGGAGATATTTATATTTGGTATAACTATATAAATCCGGATAAAACTGTGGAAATAGTTAATTATATGAAAGAACAAGTTGATTCAGGAAATAAGATATTTTATGACATTTATACAGATGAAGAAAAAAAGGAAGATAAGACAAAAGAAAATACAGGTATATTCTTTTTTAGAGGGAACGCCAATGCTAAATTTGCGATTGTAAATGCTGGTGGTGGATTTATGTATGTTGGAGCAATGCATGATAGTTTCCCGCACGCACTAGAACTTGCTAAAAAAGGTTATAATGCTTTTGCCCTTATTTATAGACCAGAAGAGAATACAGCAATGGAAGATTTAGCAAGAGCAGTTGCCTTTATTCATGAACATAGCGAAGAATTACAAGTGGATGTAAATGATTATTCTGTTTGGGGTGGTTCAGCTGGTGCAAGAATGGCTGCATGGTTAGGTAGTTATGGAACTAAATATTTTGGTGAAAAAGAATATCCTCGCCCAAGTGCTGTAATAATGCAGTACACAGGATTATCCGAAGTAACAGGTAATGAACCACCTACTTATAATTGTGTTGGAACAAGTGATGGAATTGCCGATTATCGTATTATGCAAGAAAGAATAAATAAAATAAAATCAAATGGTACAAATGCTAAAATAGAAATATTTGAAGGACTTCCTCATGGCTTTGGACTTGGTGAAGGAACAAAAGCAGAAGGTTGGATAAATAATGCTATTAAATTTTGGGAGGAGAATATGTAATGAAAACAATAGTGATTTATTATAGTTATGGTAGTCATACAAAGATGATTGCTGAAAGAATAGCTGAAGAATTAAATTGTGATATTTTAAAAATTATACCTAAAGTACCTTATTCTGATGATTATCAGACAGTTGTTGATGAAACTGAAGATAATCTCCAAAGTAAAAAAACACCTGAAATAGAAGATATTAACATTAATTTAGAAGATTATGACAAAATTATTTTAGGAACTCCTGTTTGGTGGTACACAATTACTCCACCAATAAGGACATTTCTTAAGAAGTATGATTTAAGTGGTAAAATCATATATCCTTTTGCCACTAATGCTGGATGGTTAGGTTCGACATTTGAAGAAATAAAAGAACTTGTAAAAGGTAATATAAAAAAAGAATTAAGTATTAAGTTTAGTACGGATCATGCGGAAAATAAATTAATAACAAATAATAGAGAAATAGAAGAATGGATTAAGAGAGTTAAGGAGGAAAGATAAAATGGAATATGTTGAATTAAACAATGGCGTAAAAATGCCTATTCTAAATTTTGGTGTATATCAAATACCCCAAGCTGAAACCAAAGAAGCAGTATTAAATGCTATTAAAATTGGTTATAGAGGTATTGATACAGCACAAAGTTATTTTAATGAAAGTGAAGTTGGAGAAGCAATTCAAGAATGTGGAATCCCAAGAGAAGAATTATTTATCACCACAAAAATATGGATAGATAATTATGGCTATGAAAAATGTAAAAAGTCCGTAGAAGAATCATTAAAAAAATTAAAGACTGATTATATTGATTTAGTTTTATTACATCAACCATTTAGTGATTATTATGGAGCATATCGTGCCCTAGAAGAATTATATGAAAGTGGTAAAATTAAAGCTATTGGTGTATCTAACTTTTATCCAGATAGACTTGCCGATATGTGTTTATTTGAAAGAAAAGTTATTCCTGCGGTAAATCAAATTGAAACAAACCCAATTAATGCTAGATTTAAAGATCAAGAAGTTGCCGAAAAATACGGAACAAAGATTATGGCATGGGCTCCGTTTGGTGAAGGAAGAAACAATATGTTCGAGAATGTTACATTAATTGAAATTGGTAAGAAATATAATAAAAGTGCTGCTCAAGTTATCTTGCGTTGGTTAATTCAAAGAGGAATTATTATTGCTTGTAAATCAACTCATTATGAAAGAATACAACAAAATTTTGAAGTATTTGATTTTGAATTATCAGAAGATGATATGAAAAGAATAAAAGAACTTAATAAAGATGATTCACTATTCTTTAATCATCAAGATCCTAATATGGTTGAATGGTTTGATAATATGGTAAAAACTCGTAGAGTAGAGCAAGATGCAAGTAAAGAAAAAAAGAATTGGTAGAGGTGAAATAGATATGAATAAAAAAGTAATAATCGGTATAATTGCTGTAATTGTTATTTGTGTTATCGGAGTTGTAGTTGCCTTAATGATTAATAATAATGCAAACAATAACTCTACAACAAATGAAAGTACGAATAATAATTCTGCATCAAACGAAAATACAAATAATTCTTCTAATGAAACATCAAATAATAATGAAAATGAAGAAAATAATAATGGGGTAACAGTTGGTAGTAAAACTTTGGTAGTATATTTTTCAGCACAAAACCATACCGAAGCTGTGGCGAAACAAATTGCAGAAAATTTAGATGCGGATATATTTGAAGTTACGCCAAAAGATGTATATACTTCTGATGATTTAGATTGGACCGATTCTAATTCTCGTGTTTCAAAAGAGCACGATAATGAATCTTTAAGAAATATTGAACTTGTTACAACAGATGCTCCTAATTGGGAAGATTATGACACAGTCTTAATTGGTTATCCAATTTGGTGGGGTATTGCAGCATGGCCTATTGATAACTTTGTTAAAAACAATGATTTTACAGGAAAAACAGTTATTCCTTTCTGCACATCATCATCAAGTGGTTTAGGACAAAGTGGGGAAATACTTGAAGGATATGCAAATGGTGGTAATTGGCAAGAAGGACACCGTTTCTCATCAAATGCAAGTGATAATGATATAAAAACATTTACTGATAGTATAAAATAATTGGTATATATATGAAGAAAAAAATAATTATTCCTATAATTATAATTGTAGTTATAATATTATTCATTCTTATTACAATATTTTTGGTGAGACTAAAAGAAAATAATAAAAGTAATAAAACAGAGGTAGGTAATGATATGAATATGGCAAGAACAGGTTGGGCAAAAGATATACCAACAGGTTATAAAGCTAAATCTAAACATCAAGGGAAGTTAGAAACTATTCATTATGATACAAAAGATTATACAACAGGGAATGATATTACTAAAACTGCAATTATTTATCTTCCTTATGGATATGATAATAGTGATGACAAAGAATATAACATTCTATATTTAATGCACGGTTGGGGAGGCCATGCAGGAGATTTCTTTGAATACAGTAATATTGTAAATATTTTGGATAATATGATAGAAAACAAAGACATTGAACCTTTAATTGTCGTTGCAGCAACTTTTGACGCTGAAAATGTAGGACAAGATTGGGGAAGAAGTGTTGAAGAACTAGAACCTTTCCATTTAGACTTTGAAGAAGCTTTAATGCCTTATGTTGAATCTCATTATAAAACTTATGCAAAAAGTACCTCTAAAGAGGATTTAATAGCTTCAAGAGAACATAGAGCATTTGCCGGTTTTAGTTTAGGTGGAGTAACAACTTGGTGGATGTTTAAACACGATTTAGATTATATTAAATATTTTTTACCAATGTCTGGTGATGCCTGGTATGTAGAAACTTTTGGTGGATTATATTCTCCAAAGGAAACTGTTGATGAAGTAGAAAAAATAGTTAAAGCAACTGCTCAAGATTATTTATCCGAAAGTGATGCAAAAAAACATAGAGAAAGTATTGAAGCAACAATTCCTTGTGGTAGATTTGGTCGCCCAGAAGAAATTGCCTCTGTTGCAACATTCCTAGCAAGTGAAGATGCAAGTTATATAAGTGGTGCAATTATTGCTGTTGATGGAGGACAAGGAGCAGCATAATGCAAGAAGTATATGAATTCTTAAAAGAATGTGGAACTTATTTTCTTGCTACTTGTGAAGGTAAAGCCCCAAGAGTAAGACCTTTTGGAACAATAAATATATTTGAAGATAAATTATATATTCAAACAGGAAAGTCAAAAAATGTTTCAAAACAAATACAAGATAATTCAAAAGTAGAAATATGTGGATTATCCCAAGATGGAAGTAAATGGATTAGAGTTTCTGGTAGCCTTAAAAGAGATGATCGAGTTATAGCTAAAAAAAGTATGCTAGATAGTTACCCAAATTTACGAGGTATGTATGATGAAAATGATGACAATACCGAAGTTTTATACTTTGAAGATGCTACGGCAACAATTTACTCATTTACAGAAGATGCTAAACAAATAGAATTAAAATAGGGAGATGTATTTTAAATGAATAAAAAAGTTATAACAGTTGTATTAGTTATTGCTATAATAATTGTCATAGTAGTTGGCGGTTTTCTATTATTTGGAAGTTCAAGAAATGTTGGAATAGATAACAATATTAAAAACCAAGATGATAAAGTAGGAAAAACAACATTAGATAGTGATAAAGTATTGGTAGTATATTTTTCTGAAACAGGAAATACACAAAAATTAGCCCAAGAAATTTATGAACAAGTTGGTGGTGATTTTAGAAGAATAGAACCTGTTAAAGCATATCCAACAGGTCAAGAATTATTTGATTATACCAAAGAAGAAAGAGATAATAATGAAAGGCCAAAATTTAAAGATTTGAATATTAATCTTGATGATTATGATTATATCTTTGTTGGTTATCCAATGTGGTGGTACACACTACCAATGATTATGTATACATTCTTTGATACTTATGATTTTGCAGGTAAAACCATAATTCCTTTTAATACTCACGAAGGTTCAGGTGATGGTGGTACTTATGAAACAATTAAAGAATTTGAACCAGATGCTACTGTATTAGATGGCCTTCCTATTCGTGGTGGAGATATGAGTAGTGATCAAACTGAAACAGTAAAAGAATGGTTAAAAGGTTTAGGATTTGATGAAAGTAATTAGATTATTAACAGATATATTATTATTTGTAATTACAATTTTACTTATGAATACTAACATAACAGGGCATTTAATTCACGAAGTTTTAGGAATAATAATTGTAATTCTTATTGTTATTCATTTAATAATTAATCGAAAATGGATAGTCAGTATTACAAAAAATTTTAAAAAAACTCGTAATAATATAAAATTTTTATACATTGTGGATATTCTTACTTTTCTTTTCTTTCTGGGAACTATTATTTTCGGAATATTAATTAGTAATCAATTATTTAATTTTAAAACAAGTGGAAATGCTTATTTAATGTTTTTACATCATATTTTTGGCAGACTTGCTTGTTTAATTATGTTGGTTCATTTAGGATTACATCTAGATATTATTATAAGTAAAATTACAAAAAATGAAAATATAAAAAATATTATATACATAGCATATATAATTATTTCAACAATTTTTGTATTGTATTTAATTTATACACTTACAAGTAGTAATGTATGGCAAAGTATAGTATAGAAGGAAAATTATGAAAAAAGGAATTATTATAACAATTATTATAATTGTAGTTGTCTTAATTATAGGTAGTTTAATTTTAGCAAGATTTCTACCAGGAAAAGTAGAATTAACAGCTCCCTATGAGGAAGGACATGATGTAACAAATAGCGAAAATGAGAATAATGAAAATGCTAGTATTGTTTATATGACAACGGATATTTCAAGTGAAGGATTAATGAAAGTATATGAAGCATTAAACTTTACACCAACAGGAAAAGTTGCTGTTAAACTTTCAACAGGAGAACCACCAGCAAGTAATTATTTAAGGCCAGAACTTATCAAAGAATTAGTCCAAAGTGTTAACGGAACTATTGTTGAAAATAATACAGCTTATGGTGGACAAAGAAGCTCTACGGAAATGCACAAACAAGTAGCCAAAGATCATGGATTTACTGATATTGCTAATGTTGATATTTTAGATGAAAATGGTAGCCTTGAAATCTCAACAAATGGTGGAGAAATAATTTCAACTAATTTAGTTGGTAGTCATTTTGCAAATTATGATTCTTATATTGTTTTATCACATTTTAAAGGTCATGCTATGGCAGGTTTTGGTGGATCTCTTAAAAATATTTCAATAGGAATGGCCTCCAAAGAAGGAAAGTGTTTAATTCATACAGGAGGTGAGTCTCGTACTTCACCTTGGGGTGGAGATCAAAACAAATTCTTAATGTCTATGGCAGAAGCTGGTAAATCAGTATCCGATTATTTAGGTAAGGGGACGCGAATAGTTTATATCAATGTCTTGAATCGTATATCAGTTGATTGTGATTGTGATGGAAACCCAGCAGAACCAGATATCCATGATATAGGAATTTTAGCATCTACTGATCCTGTTGCTATCGATCAAGCAAGCATTGATTTAGTTTATAAGGCCGAAGGAAATGATTCATTAGTAGAGAGAATTGAATCAAGAAATGGTTTACTAGTTTTAGAACACGCAGCAGAAATAGGATTAGGTAATAGAGATTACAAAATGGTGCGTATTGATGATTAGTGCAATAAAGAGTTGGTTAATATATTTTTGGTATTATTTTGAAATACAATTTTCCCAAATATTTATCTATTGGGCCGTAGGAATTGTCATTGGTTCAATTATATCAGTATTTGCCAAAGATAAAATTAATAAGTTTTTCTTATATATTGAAAAAAAGAATTTAGGAATACTAGGTATATTTATAGCAAGTTTACTAGGAATTGCCTCACCTCTTTGTATGTATGGAACAATTCCGATTGCGGCCGTCTTTTCTAAAAAAGGAATGAAAGATGAAATGCTGGCCTCTTTTATGATGTCCTCAATCCTTTTAAATCCTCAACTTTTAATTCATACATCAGCACTTGGTGTGAAGGTGATGTTAATTCGGTTAAATACTTGCATATTAGTAGGATTTATTGCCGGACTTTTGATTAGAATATTCTATAAAAAGAAATCATTTTTTAAATTTGATAAGTTATATGAAATTCATAATCAAGATACCGATCCTAATCCTTTTATGAGATTACTTAAAAATATAGGTAGAAATATTAAAGCAACAGGCCCATATTTTTTGCTAGGTATAATTTTATCTGTTTTATTTCAAATGTATGTACCGGGATCATTTGTCGAGAATATGTTTGGAAGTAACGGTTTTGGTGTATTGATGGCTGCAACTATTGGTGTTCCTTTATATGTTTGTGGTGGAGGAACAATTCCTTTACTTGGGGAGTGGTTAAATAAAGGAATGAGTTTAGGAGCAGCCACATCCTTTATGATTACAGGGCCATCTACAAAAATAACTAATTTAGGTGCCTTAAAAATAGTGGTGAATTTTGGAGAGGATATTCGAAAATGATATTCGAAAATAGAAAAATATAACTAACTTTTAGCGCAAAATTAT
>CANQDM010000005.1 GCA_947591505.1 uncultured Bacilli bacterium
AAAAAGCACACACAAATAGGGATCGATGTGGCTGCTGTCTTCCAACTCTGACCAGTTTACGATATATTTGTTGTGCATATTAATATTATCATAAATTAAATTTTATTGCAAAAAAAATATTTCTTGGAAAATATTTTTAATGTTTCACGTGAAACATTAATCTAGTATATAGTAATTATTATTAATAATATAATATATAATATTGATGTTAATATGTGTTTTTTTAAATAAATCAAATGTTAATTAGATATGAGCAATAAATATCTTTAATTGTTTGATTCTTCAATGTATCTTCATTTTATTAAAATTTTTAAAGTAACTTTATTATTTAAATTTTTGATTTAAGTTTATTTCAATGTTTCACGTGAAACATTGAAATACATAGAATTATTTCCCGGGAAATAATTAAAAAAGATACTAATTATTAATTAGCATCTAAATCATCATTTAAATTGTTATCATTTGTGTTTTGAATTGTTTCAAAAGATTCATTACTTTTATTAGATTCTACCTCATCATCTTCTTCATTTTTATCGACAACACTTATAGTTGCTACTAATTGGTTATTTCTTAATGAAATTAATCTTAATCCTTGAGTAACACGACCTAATATTGAAATTTGATCTACTGGAAGTTTTATAGTTATACCAGCATTTGTCATGATTACAACAGCTTTATCATCTTCTACAACTTTAGCTGCAACTAAATTACCATTCTTTTCAGTAACGTTTAGAGCAAGAACTCCTTTACTTCCACGTTTAGTTTGTCTAAAATCACAAACTTTTGTACGTTTACCATAACCTTTCTCTGTTACTAATAGAATTATGGCATCATCATTAACAACTTCACAACAGATACAAGATCCACCATCAAGATTAATACCTTTAACACCTGTAGCAGTTCTACCCATACTTCTGATTTCACTTTCAGCAAATTTGACCATTCGGCCATGATCACTACCTAATAAGATAATGTTTTCACCAGTTGTTTTCTTAACATCGATTAGTTCATCGTTATCATTTAAATTAATACATATTTTACCAGATGTTCTTATACTTTCAAATTCAGTTAATAATGTCTTCTTAACAATACCTTTTCTAGTAGCAAATAATAAATATTTATGTTCATCATTTTTACTAATCTTAATAACTGAATTTATTTTTTCATCTTTTTCAATATTTAGTAAATTAATTACTGGAATACCCTTAGATTGACGACTAAATTCAGGTATTTCATAACCTTTAATTCGATATACTTTGCCTTTATTAGTAAAGAACATAATATAATCATGAGTTGACAAGTTAATTAAATGTTCAACATAGTCTTCATCATTAGTAGTAAGTCCTTTAACACCAACTCCACCACGATTTTGAACTCTGAATGTATCATTTGTTGTTCTCTTAATATAACCTTTATTTGTTAATACAACCATAACATCTTCTTCTGGTATTAAAGATTCATCTTCAATATATTCAATAGCAGTCATATCTATCTTTGTACGACGATCTATGGCATATTTATCTTTAATTTCTAGAAGTTCGTCACGAATAATATTTAAAATTTTCTCACGAGATGCTAAAATTGCTTTATATTCTTCAATTTTTTGTAATAAATCTTTTAATTCTTCTTCAATCTTAGCTCTTTCTAGGCCAGTTAAACGACGAAGTTTTAATTCTAAGATAGCATCGGCTTGAACATCAGTTAAACCATATTTATTCATTAAAGTTTCTTTAGCAATAACATCAGTTTCAGATTCACGAATTATCTTAATAAAATCATCTAGATTATCTAGAGCAATTTTGTATCCTTCTAAAATATGTACTCTTTTTTCAGCTTTATCTAGATCATATCTAGTTCTTCTGATAATTACTTCTTCTTGATAATTTATGTATTTAGAAATAATATCTTTTAATCCTAAAGTTCTTGGAACTTTATTATCAATCATTAAGAAAATAATACCATAACTTGTTTGAAATTGCGTATGTTTATATAAATTATTAAGTACTACTTGTGGATTTGCTTCCTTTTTCAAAGTAATTGTTATTTTCAAACCATCTTTTAAATCTAGATGATAATCTGCTATACCATCAATTATTTTGTTGTGAACAAGTTCAGCTACCTTGTCTTTTAATTCAGTAAGATTAACACCATAAGGTACTTCATCAATAATGATATAATTTTTACCATTTTTTTCTTCAATTGTTGCTTTACTACGGATAGTTATGGTACCTCTTCCGGTTTCATAAGCCTTTTTAATACCACTATTACCTAAAATAATACCACCAGTTGGAAAATCTGGACCTTTAATATATTGCATTAAACCAGCAGTATCAATTTCTGGATTATCAATATAAGCAACACATCCATCAATTACTTCACCTAAATTATGAGGTGGAATATTAGTTGCCATACCAACAGCAATACCCATTGTTCCACTAACTAAGATATTTGGAAATCTTGAAGGTAATACTTCTGGTTCTTTTTCTGATTCATCAAAGTTTGGTAAGAAATTTACTGTATCTTTGTTGATATCTCTTAGTAATTCTAAGGAAATTTTAGCAAGTCTTGCTTCCGTATAACGAGATGCTGCTGGTCTTGGAATTGAGATATTACCAAAGTTACCATGTCCATCTACAAGTGTATGGGTAAAGTTAAAATCTTGAGCAAGTCTTACCATCGCATCATAAATACTTGAATCACCATGTGGGTGATATTTACCCATGACATCACCAACAATACGGGCTGACTTACGATGTGGTTTATCTGGAGTATATCCTGATTCATACATTGACCATAAAATACGACGATGTACTGGTTTTAAACCATCTCGTAAATCTGGTACTGCTCTTGACATAATAACACTAACCGAATAATCAATAAATGAATTTTTAATTTCTGGTACTATGTTATTTTCAATTATTTTATCCCTTTCTTGATTCATCTTAAGCCTCCTAAATATCTACATTTTCCGCAAATGCGGCATTTTCTTCAATAAATTGTCTTCTAGGTTCAACTTCTTCACCCATTAACATTGAAAATGCTTCATCAGCTGCAATAGCATCATCTACTGTAATTCTTCTTAAAATTCTAGTATTAATATCCATGGTAGTTTCATTTAATTCTTCCGCATCCATTTCACCTAAACCCTTCATTCTAAATATTTCGTATTTAGTATTAGGATTTAATGATGCAAGATAAGCATCTCTTTCTTTTTCATCTAAGACATACTTTCTAACCTTACCATGCTTAATACAGAAAAGTGGTGGTTGAGCAGCATAAACATGACCGGCTTCAACAATTGGTTTAAAGAAACGATAGAATAATGTTAATAACAATACTCTAATATGTGCTCCATCAACATCGGCATCGGTCATTATAATAATTTTATCGTATCTAAGTTTACTTAAATCAAAATTATCACCAATTCCTGTACCAAAGGCAGTAATAATTGTTCTAATTTCTTCATTGGATAAAGCTCGGTCCATTCTTGCTTTTTCAACATTTAGTATTTTTCCTCTTAAAGGAAGGATTGCTTGCGTCATTGAGTTACGACCTTTAACTGCAGAACCTCCTGCTGAATCACCTTCGACTATAAATATTTCACAAACTGATGGATCTTTTTCTTTACAATCTTCTAGTTTTCCGCCAAAATTAACAATATCTAAATCACTTTTTCTTCTGGCAACTTCTCTTGCCTTTTTAGCTGCTACTCTTGCTCTTGCTGCCGTCATCGTTTTTTCAACAATAATTTTAGCTTCATCGGGATTTTCCATTAAGAAACGCTCAAATCCTTTAGAGAAAACACTATCAGCTAATTTTCTTACTTCACTATTACCAAGTCTACCTTTAGTTTGACCTTCAAATTGCGGATTAGGATGCTTACAAGAAATAATCATTGTAAGTCCTTCTTTTACATCATCACCAGATAGTGATTCATCTTTCTCTTTTAACATATTGGTTTTTCTTGCATAATTGTTAATAACTCTTGTTAATGCTCTTCTAACACCTTCTTCATGAGTTCCACCATCATGAGTATTAATGTTATTAACAAATGAATAAATACTATCACTATAACCAGAGTTATATTGCATAGCAACTTCAAACATAATGCCATCTTCTTCACCTTCAAGATGAATTATTTCATCATGAATCGGAGTCTTTGATGTATTTAAATATTTAACATATTCAGAGATACCACCTTCATAATGGAAAGTTTCACCAGTAGTATCTTCTTCATCACGATCATCTCTAATTGTAAGTGATAAGCCACGATTTAAAAATGCTAATTCTCTTATTCTTACCTTTAGAGTTTCATAATCATAGATATCAGTATCAAAAATATCTGGATCTGGTTTAAATTCAACAGTTGTACCAGTTCTATTTGGTTCACATTCACCAATTACGGTTAATTTTTGCACTGTTTTTCCACCATCAGCAAATTTTGCTTCGTGAATTTTACCATCACGATAAACTGTTACATTTACCCATTTTGATAAGGCATTAACAACTGATGCACCAACACCATGAAGACCTCCACTTACTTTATAGCCACCTTCACCAAATTTACCACCAGCATGTAACACTGTATAAACTGTTTCAACGGTAGAAATACCAGTTTTAGGGTGAATTCCAGTTGGAATACCACGACCATTATCTTTAACAGTAATTGAATTACCTTTATTAATTATTACTTCAATATGGTTACAAAATCCTGCTAAAGCTTCATCTATAGCATTATCAACAATTTCCCATACTAAATGATGTAAGCCTTTAACATCAGTAGTACCAATGTACATACCGGGTCTTTTTCTTACTGCTTCTAATCCTTCTAGGACTTGAATATCACTTTCGTTATAATGTAAATTTTCATTATTCATAATTACTCTCCTTTACTTCACCTTCTAAAACATTAAAAGTTTTAGCATTTTTTAATATTTTTTTATCTAATCTTTCTAATTCAGTTGTTGTAATAAATGTTTGAATATCTTTATTTAATAACTTAACGATATTTTTTATTTTTTTATTATCAAGAGCACTGAATAAGTCATCTAAAATTAAAATTGGATAATCATTTGTTGTGTTCTTAATTATCTCTATTTCTGCTAATTTAAAGGCAAATATGGCATTTTTTTGTTGACCATTACTACCCCATTCAGCAATATCTTTATTATCAAGTAAAAATATATAATCATCATGATGTACACCAGATAAAGTTTTACCCATTACTACTTCTCGATCATAATTTTTATTATAATATTGAAAAATTTCATCTTCACTTTTTTCTTTATAATCAGAAATATATTTTACTTTTAAATCACCTATTTCAAATATCTCATGATATTTTTCATTAATATATTCATTTATTTTATTAATGAAATCTTCCCGATACTCATATATTTTCTTACCATATTGAATTAATTTATGAGTTAAAATATCTAAATAATCACGACTAGTATTACTATTTATATAAGCTTCTCTTAAATAGAAATTTCTTTGTTTTAATGTTTTATTATAACTATTTAAATAAATAATATAATCTTTTTGTAATTGACTAATTTCAATATTTAATTTTTTTCTTCTATTTTGCGGTGATGATTTAAATATCATTTGTTCTTCAGGTTCTAATAAAACAATCTTAATATTAGTAATATAATCACTTACTTTAGATATTATATCGTTATCAATTTTAACTTTCTTACCTTCTTTATTGATGATAACTTGATAATTATTGGTGGTATTTTTTATAACATCTCCTTCTATTTTAGTACTTACTTCTCCACTTCTTATTAAGTTTTTATCATTACTTGTTCGAAATGATTTTGTTAAAGATAAGGCATAGATGGCTTCAACTAAATTGGTTTTACCTACTCCATTATTTCCATAAATAATATTTAAGGTATCATTAAATTCTAAATTTAACTTTTCATAGTTACGAAAATTTTGGAGTTTTAAATTGTTGATTTTCATAATTAGCCTTTCTTTTAACTTCTACTTAATAAAAATAATTTTTAAGTACTCCTATACCTATTAATAATTATAACATAAAATAACGATATTTTAAACAAAATTTGTTAAATTTCGAGCTTTTATTGTATTATTTAACTTCAAATTATTTAGTAACAATTTTTCAAAACTATATTTTGATAATTTAGTATAAAATATTTGCTTATTATTACAGTTTATTTTGAGTAAATTAGAATGTTCTTCATAATCTATAACTTTACTTGCCACAATTAATAATGTATTATTATTTCTAATTGAATTAAGCGGTAACAATGTAATGCTTTCATTAATAACTATTGGAACACGATATTTAATATTTAAAATATTTTGACTACTTTTAATTCTGCCACTTAAAGTACTACCATAAAAATTACAATTATTATTTAAGATAGTTTTTATATTTTTGTTAATAACTCTTATTTTATCAACATCATAAATAATGGTTTTCTTATCTAATTTTCTTAAAGCTACTGTTTTCTCAGTAATTATGTAGTTATTCATTATAAAATCTCCTTTAAAAATTAGATGTTACTATAGCATATAAAAAGGAAATAATTTGTCGAATTATTTCCCGGGAAATATTTTTTATCTATTTTTTGAAGAATTATCGCAATATTTTTCTATCACTTTAGGAGTATAACCTGTTATTTCCATAATATATTCTTTTGCTAAACCTAAATTTATTAAACCTTGAACATATTTATCGTCTTGATATTGATTATCTTGATTTTTAAAATAATAATTTTTTTCTAACATAGTTATTATTCGATATATAATATTCGCTGGAATATTTCCATTAAATTTTTGATTAAAATAAAACATATTATGAACATAATAACTATATGCATCTTTATTCAATAATGGTTTATATTTTGCTTCTTCTCTTTTAAGAAAATTTATATAATCTATTTTAACTTCTTCTACACTTTTTGCATAGTAATCTAACATTTGGATTTCACTCCACATTGCATTGACTAAATCTTGAACCATACAATTAAATTTAATTTCTATCTCTTTTGCTTCAGGATATGCTTTACATATATTTTTTACACTCACTATACGACCTATTTGATAACTATTTAAAAATATTTCAAGATATGGTTTTAATTGTTCATAACGATAAGTATTAAAATTAAATATATTATTATTAGTACTATCCATCTGATAATTATTGACACGATAATAATATGAAGAAAACTTTTCAACTAATTCTTCTAAAAATCTTTTATATTCTAATCTTTCTTCTAAATATTCATTATCTAATCTTTCCATTCTTAATAATTCTAATTCATTTAGTTCTTCTTTTTGTTTCATATTTTTTATCCTTTCATACATTTTTGATATATAAACCATAAAATTATAATTTTAATCTATAAATATTATTAATTTTTAAACTCTTTTTCATGTTCTTTAAAAAATTTATAATATACTAAAACATTAGCAAGTTCAGTCCATTTTTTTGTTTTAACAGGATTTTCATCTAAATCATAAATTTTTGCTTCCATTAAGTTTAATAAAAATGGCGAATGAGTTGATATTATAAATTGACAATTATAAAATCTTACTGAATCTTCAATAAATTTCTTTAATTTTAGTTGATTTTCTGCTGATAAACTATTTTCTGGTTCATCTAGAATATAAATACCATCTTCTTTTATTTCTCTTTCCCAAAACATAAGAGCTGATTCGCCATTTGACCATTCTATCATATTATTATTAGCAAGTCTTTCTCTTACAAATTTAGACATACTTTTTCTTTGAGCATCACAACTCATTTTTAATTCTTCATAATCAACAAAAGAATTGCCTTTATTATTGAATTTATAATCTAAATATTCTCTACTTAACTTTTCTTTTTCTCTATTAACATGGGAATTAATTGATCTTACATCTAGTAAATAATCAAATACATCGTCACTTGTTATTAATTTAATTTCTAAAGGTTCTTCTATACTCATTTCATAACTACAATTATTAACATACAAATCAAAATATGAACCTTTATCTTGATAAGATTTTCTTTGGGCTCTTAATTTATTACCTATAATATTTATTAAAGTTGTTTTGCCTGAACCATTACCACCATAAAATATTGTTATTCTATCAAATTCTATATCTTTAAAAGATTTAATGGAAAATAAATTTAAAGGATAATAATTGTTATATATTCTTCTAGTATCTCCTCCAGTTAATAAACCATATTCTTCTATTTCATCTAAAAGAGTAAATTTTTTTAAATATATCATAGTATCACCCTAAATTAATTTTATCTACTTTTACCTTGCTCTAATGCTTTATTAACGCGTTCTTTATCATCTAAATTTGTAACAAATCTTATCATATCAGGCATTAAACCAATATTTAATAATGCTTGAATATAATTTTCAACATTAATATTACCTAAATCATCAATCTCAAATAAATTATTTTTCTCAATTAATTGAATTACTCGATATAATATATTAGCTGGTATTCTATCAAGATTCTTTTTAGATATATAACCACTATTATACAAAAAGCATAAATTTTCATAAGGTATTAATTTAGCATATCTATCTTTATCTCTATCTAAAAATTCTTGATAATCTTTTTTAACACTATCAACTGATTTTTTATAATAATCTAGCATTTGTAACTCTTGATAAATTGCACTTACTAATTCTTTAGTTGTACAATGAAATTCAATAATTATTTTTTTTCCACCATCTTCAAAATTAACTGTGTCTGATTCTTTTATATTTCCTAAATTATAACTTGTTAAAAAATTACTAATATACGGATAAATTTCATCATAACGATAAGTATTAAAATTAAAATAAGCATTCTCTTTTGTATTTTTAAATTGATAATAGTAAGAATTCCAATGGTTTATTAATTCTTCTAAAAATCTTTTATATTCATTTCTTTCTATTAAATAATTAGTATCATATTTTTCCATTTTTAATAATTCAAAATTATAAGAAGAAGCATTTTTAACATCATGTATTTCTTGATTAAATTTATTCATTTTCATTTTTACCAAAACTCCCTTCTATTTTTAATATGTTTTAACAGGTAAAATAAGTTCAATTAATGATTCATCTTTTACTGATTTTATTAAAATTGGTTTATCATCACTATTAATTAATAACAATATATTATCATCTTTTATTACTTTTAATGCTTCAAGCATATAACGAGATGAGAAAGATATTTCTAATTTTTCTTTATTACTACATTCAATTGTTAAATTTTCTTCAGTTTTACCTATTTCACTAGCACTTGATGTAATAGTCATTTTTTTACTATCTATAACTACTCTAACAATATTTTTATCTTTACTTTGAGCAAGTAAGGAAGCTCTATCAATGGCATCATTAAATGCTTTTAAATCTAGATTAATCATATATGCAAATTCATTAGGTATAAAATGATTTGTATCAGGATAAGTACCACTTAATAAATTAGTTTGAAAATCTATATTATGATATTTAAATAATATTTTGTTACTAAAGATATGCATGACAACATCATCTTCATTTGTTAACATTTTTTCAAATTCACTAATACTTTTACCTGGAATAACAATATTAATGGTACTATTAACAATGTTATCAAGTTTTAAGTTTTTCTTAGCAAGTCTATATGAATCTGTCGCAATACATTCTAGATTATCGCCTAATATCTTTAAATTAATACCAGTAAGTAAAGGTCTTACTTCTTGGGTAGATACTGCATAAACTGTTTCATTAATAATATCTTTTAGTGTTTCAGCTTTAATTGTGATAGGTTCTTTACTATCTTCTAAAGTAATATGTGGATAATCATTAATATCATAACAATTCAAACTATATTCATTATTATCTGTATATATTTTTATTTTACTTGTATCTTCTGCTTCAAATGTTATAATATCTGATGGCATTTTTCTTATAATATCTAAGATAAATTTACTTTGAATTATCATACTACCAGTATTCTCTATCTTTTTAATATCTTTTTCATTAATAAATACTTTAATAGTAAGTTCTGAATCACTTGCTAGTAAACTTAATCCTTCATTAGTAAGATCAAATTTTATACCATTAAGTATAGGTATAGTCGTTCTTGTTCCTATTGCTCTAGTAACATTAGTTAACCCTTCTAATATAATATTCTTATCAATAACAAATTTCATTTTCATTCCTTCTTTCTTTTTATTATTAATATTATTTTGTTTATTATAGTGTTTAAAATGTTAATAACTGTTATAAATTTAATTTATTTCTTTTATTTACTTAAAATTATCAAATATTTTTCTCACATTTTTATAACTTAGCCTTTATTTCTTTTAACATATTTTCAAGATTTGGATTATTCTTTAATTCTTTTTTTATTTTTTCACAACTAGCAATAACCGTTGAATGATCTTTACCACCAAATTCAAAACCTATTTTAACTAAATTTTCATCAGTTTCCATTCGACATAGATACATGGCAATTTGCCGTGGTTTAGTGATGTTACTACTTTTCTTTTTACTTTTTAAATCATTAACGGTTATTTTAAAGAAATCAGCAACAACATTTTGAATGTGAGATATCGTATTTTCTTGATAGATATTAACACTTATTGAATCTTTTAAAGCCTCAATTGCAAAATCTAAATCAATAACTTTTGGCATCATCATTGCGGTATAAGCAAGTAGTCTATTAATTGTTCCAATTATATGTCGAACATCATTTGGACATCCATTGGCTATGTATTCTATAACATCTCTATTTATTTTATCTTTAATACTAGAGTTATTTAGTCTTTGCTCAATTATTTCACACCTTAGTTCAAAATCAGGTGGATAAATATCAACTGGAAGTCCCCAAGCAAACCTACTTCTGAGTCTTTCTTCTATCTTCTTTAAATCATCTGGACTTCGATCACTAGATATTATTATCTGTTTATTTTTTTGATATAAAGCTTCAAAGGTATAGAAGAATTCTTGTTGCGTTAGTTCCGATCCTACTAAAAACTGTATATCATCTATTATTAATACATCAACATTTCGATATTTATTTTTAAAATTTTTAGCATATTCTAAGGCTTCTTTACCCTTTTCTAATTTCGAAATATCAACATATTCATCACGAAAATCACTACTTGTTGTATATAAAACCTTTTTATCAGAATTTTGAGTAATGTAATTACCTATCGCATGCATCAAATGAGTTTTACCAATACCGCTTCTCCCATATATAAATAGAGGATTTCTAATAGTTCCTGGTGATTGAGCAACATTCATCGCCGATATAAATGCAAGTCTATTTGATTCACCAACTATATAATTATCAAAGTTTAAATTAGGATTTAGATTAGTATGCCATTCGACAATTTTCTCTTCATTTTTTTCATTTTCTTTAGGTATAACTTCTTCATTTATTTTAGTATTTAAATCATTTATTTCATCTTCTGTTAATAACTTAAATTCATAATTCTTACCAGTTAAAGAAAATATTGCATCATCTAATATATCCATATAAGAATTTTTTATAATTTGTTTATGAACTGGAAGAGGTACTTTAATAACCATTTCATTATCATCAATACTAACAAGTTTTAAATCATTAAACCAAACAGAGAATGTCCCAGGACTAACTTGATTAGCTATTTCTTGCAAAAAATTTTGAAACAGTTCTTGTGTTTTCATTACCTCACCCACCTTCATATATATCCCAATTTCATTTTAACTTAAATGCATTTTGAATACAAGAATAAAATTTATTAACATAAGTTAGTAACATTTTATTCACATTATTTTGCTAGGTAAAATCTATAATAAAATAAGTTATTAACATTTTCAACAATTTTTTATTAACTTATTAACATAAATAAATGTTAATAACTTTAATGTAATTGTTAAAAATGTTGATAAATATAAAAATGATTAGAAATTATAAGAAAAAGTTAATAACATTTTTATCAACATTTAATGTTATTAATATTGATTTTTTCAGTATTTGTGATAAGATAAGTAACAATTTATTTAAGGGGACTATGGGTATGAATAGTGATTTAAAAATAATAAAGAAAAAATATGGGGAAAAGATGATGCACTTTTGTCGTGAATTTTTTCCCACATTACTTGAAAAAGAAGGATTACTATCTAGTTTATTATTAAATAATTTTAATGCCAGTCATAATTTATATAATGACTTAGTTGAAAATAATTTACTAGGGGAATTTAAAGAATATATTTATAGTTTAGTAGATGTGGAACATTTAGAAGAAAAAGCAGAAAATATTGCTTCACCTGAAGAATTATTATCATTAGTTGGCTATGATTTATATGAATGTCATACCGAAGAAGAAATTCAAAGTTTTAGAAAATATTATGCTTCTGGAGAAGAATTATGTACATTTACTTATGGTAATAGACTGGATACTTGTCGGGTATTCTTTGCGGTAAAGAAAAATGTTGATGAAATAAAAAGAGAGAATTTTCAAAATCCTCAAAGACAAGATGAATATGGTACATCAGTAATAAGTATTCAATTTGAAAAATTAGGTGGAAATAGATTATCAATAAAGAATAGGTATAATCATACAGTAAATAATCCGGATAGTACATTTTCAAATAATTTAGATAACATAGTACCTGGATTAACAAAATCATTTGAAAAATATTATGGCATAAAACAAAGAAATGTTAATAAAGGTTTTGAAATACCATCATATACAACAGCAAGTGATGGAAAATATTATAAATATAATTATGAAATAGATAATGTTTATTGCTGTCCAGATAATGTAATAATAATGAATGGAAAGGCAAGAAAACTTCCAAAAGAAAAATTTATAGTATTTGATTATTTTGTACTAGATTTAGAAACAAAAAAAATAACAGCATTACAAAATGATGGTTTTATAGATAGTATAGGTAAAATAGAGAAAATAGAAATATTAAATTGTGGATTACTTAAACAAGTAGTTTTATATCAAGAAGACGGAAGTTTAATAACCATTGTTTTAGATAAAGAAAATAATATAATTGGCTTAGATAATCCTTATGTTAAAGAAGTACAAAATTGTTTTTTATCTGAAAATAAAAAATGTAGAATGGTAAGATTAGCAAATGCTAAAGTTATTAAAAATGATTTTATGCGTTATAATGAATGTATCGAAGAAATATATTTTGAAAATGTAGAAGAAATCTGGGATAAATTTCTATTTGAAAATAAAATTTGTAAACAGGTAATTTTACCAAAATTAAAAACAATATCAGGTTATAAATTTATGTATGAAAATAATGAATGTAATTATGTATTTATGCCAAATTTAAAAACAGCTGGTGAGTCTTTTATGCATAATAATAAAAAAATAAAAATAATTAATTTTCCAAAAATACAATCATTACCACCATATTTTATATCAAGTTCAAAAATAGAAATTGCTATATTACCTAAATTAGAAACTATATCCAAACGCGCAAGTGATTCTTCTGTATTAAAAAATGTTCAATATTTATATGCCCCAGAATTTAATTTGAATGATTCTAATTTATCTGAATTATTATTAAAAAATATTTCATATTGTTATACACCATTAATGCCAGAATGTTGTAATACAACTGATTTTTTACAAGATAAAGAAATAATTGAAAGTTTTAAGTTAGAATTAAAGAAAAAGGAAAATGTAAGATGAATAGTGATTTAAAAATAATAAAAAAGAAATATGGGGAAAAGATGATGCATTTTTGTCGTGAATTTTTTCCCACATTACTTGAAAAAGAAGGATTATTATCTAGTTTATTATTAAATAATTTTAATGAAAGTCACATTTTATATAATGATTTAGTTGAATATAACTTATTAGGTGATTTTAAAGAATATATTTATAGTTTAGTAGATGTGGAGCATTTAGAAGAAAAATCAGAAAATATTGCTTCACCTGAAGAATTACTCGCATCAGTTGGCTATGATTTATATGAATGTCATACCGAAGAAGAAATTCAAAGTTTTAGAAAATATTATGCTCCTGAAGAAGTATTATGTACATTTACTTATGGTAATAGACTGGATACGTGTCGAGTATTCTTTGCGATAAAGAAAAATGTTGAAGAAATTAAAAGAGAAGATTTTAAACATCCCAAAAGACAAGATGAATATGGTACATCAGTAATAAGTATTCAATTTGAAAAATTAGGTGGAAATAGATTATCAATAAAAAATAGATATAATCACAAAGTAAATAATCCTGATAGTACATTTTCCAATAATTTAGAAAACATAGTACCAGGATTAACAAAGTCATTTGAAAAATATTATGGTATAAAACAAAGAAATGTTAATAAAGGTTTTGAAATACCATCATATACAACAGCAAGTGATGGTAAATATTATAAATATAATTATGAAATAGGAAATATTTATTATTGTCCAAACAATATTATAATTAATAATGGTAATGCTGATCAGCTTCCAAAAGAAAAATTTATAGTATTTGATTATTTTATACTAGATTTAGAAGCAAAAAAAATAACATCACTAATAGATAATGGATTTATTGATAGTATAGGTAAAATAAAAAAAATAGAAATATTAAATTGTGGCTCACTTAAACAAGTATTTTTGTATCAAGAAGATGGAAGTTTAATAACCATTATTTTAGATAAAGAAAATAATATAGTTGGTTTAGATAATCCATATGTAAAAAAAGTACAAGATTATTTTTTATATCATAATAAAAAATGTCGCAGTATAAGATTAGAAAATGCTACTTTTATTGGAAATTATTTTATGTATCATAATGAATGTATTGAAGAAATATATTTTGAAAATGTTAACCAAATTGGATGCTGTTTTCTAAATAAAAATCAAATTTGTCAACAAGTAGTTCTCCCAAAAGTAATTATCATAGGTCATTCATTTATGGATCAAAATAATAATTGTAATTTTATATATATGCCAAATTTAGAAATTTTAGATAATTATTTTATGTATAGTAATGAAAAAGAAATCAATGCTATTTTGCCAAAATTAAAAAAAATACCAACATATTTCTTAGATAATTCAATAATAAAAACTCTTATAATTCCTGAAGTAACAGAAATTGAATACATTTCTATATTAAAAAAAGTTCAATATTTATATGCTACTAACTTAACTGTAGATAACTATAAGCATTTCAAATTGATATTTGAAAATATTCCATATTGTTATACACCATTAATGCCAGAATGTTGTAATACAACAGATTTTTTACAAGATAAAGAAATAGTTGATAGTCTTAAATTAGGATTATCAAAGAGATAAAATATATGATTTTTGTTATAATTTAAGCGTATTTATTGACTTTATCATTATTAAGTACTAATATGTTAGTAGAAACAGGTTACTCTACAAACCGACTCGCTGATTTATTCAGAAGACCGGTCGGAGTAATCTGTTTTTATATTTTTAATTTTATTAATATTACTTAATTTATATAATCTCATTATTCGAAAATGAATTTCATTATCACTTCTTAATACTGTATCAAATTCTACAATATATTTACTTCTATTAATTTTAATAGGTGTTGCATAGTATTTCCATTTTAAATATTTTTGTCTATTTTTTAATTCTTTTGTGTATGTAATTAATTTACCATTATTTATTATTTTATCTAAATTAGAAAAAAGTGCTATTTGTTCATTAATTAATTTTTTTTGTTCTAAATTTCTAACAGTTTTTGCTATAATTTCTTTAATATCTTCATTAGTTACATAAATTATATCTTTGTTATTAATAAAATATTTTTTACCTATTTTACTAAATTCTTGCTTTGATTTATTAAAAATAACTGTTTGTAATTCATTTGAATAATCTATTAAATTATCTTTTTTAATATTAATTACAATATTTGCTTGAAAATTATCATTTATTTCATTAGCATAATCAATAATAGCATCAGTTATATTGGAATATTTTTTTAATTTAGATTTAACATTTATAGTCATAAAACTCCTTTCTAAAAAATAAAAATGAAGGTATCTTTTCTACCTTCATATATTTCAAAATAAAATTTATCTAAATATCCTTGCAAACTCATAATATGATAATATAATAATGAAGTCAATAGAAATTCATAGATTTTTCCCTATATTTCTTGACATTAAACCATTTTTAATATTATAATAATGGGGCTTGAAGAAAGAGGTGGAAATACAAAATGAAAAGAACTTATCAACCAAATAATCGTAAAAAAGCAAAAAAACATGGATTCTTTGCTCGTAAAGGAACTAAAATAATTAATAATCGTCGTAAGAAAGGTCGTAAGAAATTAACTAGATAGTTTCTTACGCATTTTTTTAATACTATGAAAAAAAGAGATGTAGTAAAATCTAATGAACTTTTTAATGAAATAATTCAAAAAGGCAAAAGAATAAGTAATAAGTATTTTGTCATTTGTATGATGAAAAAAGATATTCAAATGAATAATTATGGCATTGCTGTTGGTACTAAAGTAGGTAATGCCGTAACGCGAAATAAAATAAAAAGACAAATGCGTAATATAATTGATCATAATATAGAGTTATTTCCAAATTATCATAATTATATTATAATATGTAAAAAGGATGTATTAGATATTTCATTTAAAGAAATGGAAAATGAATTAGTAACATTACTTACTAATAAAGGAGATAAACAATGAAAAAAAAGATAGTAGTATTACTTATAATGGTTGTATTTTTAACTAGTGGATGTGGTGCAAATGACTATTTACAAGATAATAATAAGAAAATAGTTCAATATGCTGAAACTGGTCAAAATTTACCAAATAATATATTATGTAAACCAGAAGAAGGTACTGATTTATATAAATTATATGAAGAATATTCAGATGATTTAAAAATACCTTTTGATAAATTACCATCTTGTAAGAATTTTAAATTAAATTCTAATAAAGCATCAGGTATATGGGAATTAATTTTTGTTAAACCACTGGCATATTTAATCTTAAAACTAGGTAGTTTAGTAGGTAATATGGGTGTATCAGTTATTTTAATTGGTTTACTTATTAGACTTATTTTATTACCTTTCTCATATAAAACACATAAACAAAGTAAAAATATGCAAAAGGTTCAAAGAGAGTTGCAAAAGTTAGAATATAAATATCGTGGTCGTGATGATCGTGAATCAATGATGATGAAAAGTCAAGAAATGATGGAAATTTATAAAAAATTTGACGTAAAGCCAATGGGTGGCTGTTTAGTTGCGTTTATTCAACTGCCAATGTTCTTTGCCTTCTTACAAGCAATTAATAGAGTACCTGCCATATTTGAAGGTGAACTTCTAGGCTTTAATTTAGGAATGACTCCATATGTCGGACTTTCTCATGGTAATTATTTATATATAATTTTAATTCTATTAATTGCTGCTTCAACATATTTCTCATTTAAGTATTCAATGAACTCAACTGGGGCAATGAATCAAACACCAGATATGAAAGGTCAAATGAATACAATGACTAATGTAATGGTAGTATTAATCGTTGTTACATCATTCTCACTTTCAACAGCCTTAGCATTCTATTGGATTACAACTTATGCCTTTATTGCAGTTCAAACATATTTATTTAAGGTACTAAGTGGTGAAACTAAAAGAAAAGATAAAAATAAAGATAAGGATAATAAAAAAAGTAAAATAAAAGATAAATTAGAAGTTAAGAGAGGTATGAAGTATGGAAATAATAACTAAAGAAGGAAAAGAATTAGAAAGTATATTAGATAGTATTTGTGAAGAATACAATTTAACAAAATCAGATTTTTATTATCAATATAAAGAAAAGAAGAGTGGTTTGTTTAATAAAAATAGTAATATTGAACTTACGGCAATTACTAAGAAAGATTTATTAGAATATGTTAAAGAATATTTAGAAGAATTACTTACTAATATGGGGTTAGAAGTTAATTTTGAAACTAAACTTCGTGATGATACAATGTATGTTAAAATTTATTCTAATCATAATCCAATCTTAATTGGTAAAGGTGGTAATACTTTAAAAGCATTAGAAACCCTAGTTAAACAAAAAATTAATACTGAATTTGGTATTAGAACTTATATCAATTTAGATGTTGAAAACTATCGGGAAAAGAATCAAAGAAGATTAGAAAGACTTGCTAAAAATGTAGCAAGAGATGTTGTTAAAACTAAAGTTGAAGCACATTTAGAGAATATGAATGCTTATGATAGAAGAATAGTTCATAATATTTTAACTGACTTTAAAGGAGTAACGACTGAAAGTACTGGCGAAGAACCAAATAGACATGTTGTTATTAAACCAGAATAATAATCAATTTAAGGGGGTATATTATGAATATAAAAAAATTAGAAGAAGATTTAAATAAAGAAGAAGAGATTATTAGAGCAAAATTAAAAAGTTTAAATACACAATTAAAAATAATGAATATTATAACAAAAATAAATTTTCAAAATAATATTACAAGAAATAAAAGTAGTGTTATTTTAAACGATTTTGATAATCCATCTTTTCGGTTTGGAACTTATTTGGATGATGCATCTTCTATATTATCAGAGAAACTTTTTGAAGAATATTTTGATAAATTGCACCAACAAGATGGAAAAAGCAGAGTTAGATAATAATTAATAAGTGGGTTTGAAAATGGATAAAAAAGATAAAATTTTAGCAACTATATTATTAATAAGTGTTATTTCTAATGCTATATTAATAGTAAAGGATAGTAAAAAAAATAATAAAGAAAATACAACAGTAGTAGCAGAAGTAGAAGATAAATATTTTGATATTGATAAATTTATTGTTATTGAAAGAACTAGTATTCAAGGTATTAATAAATATTATATATTAGAACATAGACCAATATATTCATTTCTATCCAGTGAAGAATATTATAAAGAAATTAATGATTTATTTAATGCAAAGTATAATGCTACTTATCCTGAAAATGAGCAAGATTCATTTTCAGAAAATTATATTTTTTGTTCATATTATCCTTTAATTGATTGTCTAAATAGTGATGAACTTGAAAAGATATCAAATCAAGGCGGAGTAGTATCAAAAGAACAACTAAATGATATATCAAAAAGAATAAATGAAGAAATGAGTTTACAACAAGAAAAAGGTAAAGCATTAAAATTAGATTAGAATAATTTATTTTAAATAAAGGAATATATAACATAAAATGGAAAGGCTATAAAATGGAATATGTAAGAAAAACAATTAAAGATGATGAAGAATTTTTAAGACAAAAATCAACTGAAGTAGATTTACAAAATGATAATTATATGGAATGGATTAAAGCTTTAAAAAATTATTGTTGTTCTCATACAGTATATGCAATGGCTCCAGTTCAAATAGGAATACCTAAAAGATTAATATATATAAAAAATACAAATAGTGATATGTCCAGAAATGCTGATGGTAACTATGATGAAGAAGTTATATTAATAAATCCAAGAATTATCAGTGCAAATGGTCATACTAGATTTTTAGAGGGTTGTGAAAGTTGTTTAAATTTTAGAGGTATAGTAGATAGACCTTACAGTATTAATGTAGAATATTATACTCCAGATAAAGTAAAACATATTGATACCTTTGAAGGATTTAAAGCAACAGTATTTTGCCATGAATATGACCATTTAAATGGAATATTACATATGGATAGAGCAATTCAAATATTTGAAAAAACATTGGAGGAAACGAGAAAATACCGTGAAGAACACCCATATGAAATAATTTCTAAAGATGTTGAATTTATATTTGATGAAGAAATTAATCATAAAAGAACAAAATAGTTAACTTGGAATATTCCAAGTTTTTTATTAACCTTTAAGGGTGTGGCTTGCCTTTGGCAAGCCATCAAAAAACCACTCGTTAGACGAGTGGGATTAAAAGACTTATAGTAACATGACATCTCGCGTGCTATAATATGGAGCGTTCAAGCCCATATTAAAAGCACGAAAGGAGAGATGTCATGGCTAAAAGTTTAGCACATACAAAGTATATGTGCAAGTATCATATTGTATTTATCCCAAAATATAGGAGAAAAATAATATACAATAAGTTACGAAAAGAGATACAAAAATATATAAAAGATTTATGTAAATGGAAAGGAGTAGAGATAATAGAAGGTCACATGATGCCCGACCATGTCCATTTGTTAGTAGAAATACCGCCAAGAATAAGTGTATCAAGTTTTATGGGGTATTTAAAAGGAAAAAGCAGTTTAATGATATTTGATAAGAATCCAAATTTAAAATATAAGTTTGGAAATAGAAACTTTTGGGCAACCGGATATTATGTGAGTACAGTAGGATTAAATGAAGCAACAATCCGAAAATATATAAGAGAGCAAGAAAATGAAGATATAATGGAAGACAAATTGTCAAAGAAGGAATACGAAAACCCTTTTAAGGGTCTGCTAAAGTAGTCATTACACTGGGCTTGAACGGAGAGAAAGCCAACCTCCATTTGCGGGTTGGTAGATATTAGGGCCTTATAGGCCATGTTAAAACCACGCCTTTTAGACGTGGTTTTTATTGACAATTCTTTAACGAAAGATTATTATATTTAATAAATTATGAAAGGAGAAAGTATAATGTATATAGCCAAAGCAAGAGTTAATATGTTAGATAAAGATAATTGCCCTTTTGTGTCAGATGAAATTTTAGGAGTATATTTAGTAGATAGAAAATATGATATAAATTCAAAATTTGAAGGAACTTATGGTTATGATGAAGTCGTAACGAAAGAAAGATTAATAAATTGTGGTATTACTAATGGATATATCGATAGCAAAGCAAATAAATCTGAAGAATTTGGTACAATTAATTGGGAAGTTATTACAAAGTTAGAAGCAGAAGATTTATTAACGGAAGAAGAAATAAAAAAATATATTTCAATAACACCTGAGCAAATGGAAGCATATATTGAAAATATGCGTGCAAAAGCAAAGGAAATGGCAGTAAAATATTATAGAGAATGTTGCGAAATAATTGATATAGGTCCAAAACGTAGATAATTTAAACTTGGAATAACCCAAGTTTTTTAATGCAAAAATAACATATTTGTGCTAATATAAGTGTGCGAAAGGAGTAAGTATATGGAAGATACTATATGTGCTATTGCTACAGCATCTGGAACTGGTGCAATATCTATCATAAGAGTTAGTGGTAAAGAAACATTAGATATTGTTTCTAAGATTTTTCATGGTGTAGATTTAAAAAAAGTTAATAGTCATACCATTCATTATGGTTTTATTTATGATAATGAAGAAAAAATAGATGAAGTTTTAGTTACAGTAATGCTTGCTCCCAAAACTTATACAAAAGAAGATACCATTGAAATAAATAGTCATGGTGGCTTAAATACGACAAATAGAATACTTGAATTATTACTAGAAAAAGGTTGTCGTTTAGCAGAACCCGGTGAATTTACCAAAAGAGCATTCTTAAATGGAAGAATTGATCTAACGCAAGCTGAATCAGTAAATGATTTAATAAATGCTAAAACTGATAATGCTAGAGTACTTGCTTTAAATAATTTAGGTGGTAGTCTTTTAAAAAAAATAAAAGATATGCGCAAAAATATTGTTGATGTTATGGCTAATATCGAGGTAAATATTGATTATCCGGAATATGAAGATATTGAAGTAGTTACCAAAGATACTTTAATGCCTAAACTTTTAAGTGTAAAAGAAGAATTATCAGAAATGTTAAAAGATTCTAAAAATGGTAAATTAATTAAAGAAGGTATTAACATTGCGATTGTTGGTAAACCAAATGTTGGAAAGAGTAGTATTTTAAATAGTTTGTTGGAAGAAGAAAAAGCAATTGTTACAAATATAGCAGGTACTACGAGAGATATAGTAGAAGGTAGTATGACTTTGAATGGTTTTTTTATTAATTTTATTGATACAGCCGGTATTAGAGAAACAGAAGATATAGTTGAAAAAATCGGGGTAGAAAAGAGTAGAAATGCTATTAATAAGGCCGATGTTGTTATAATAGTCTTAAATAATAATGAAGAATTATCTAATTATGAACAAGATTTAATTAAAAATGTACCAAAAGAAAAACGAATTATCTTTGTTAATAAGTCTGATTTAAATAACAAATTAACTTTAGAAAAAGATTATGTAGTAGGTAATACTAAAGATATAAATGGTTTAGATAGTTTAAAGAATGCTATTATCAAGTTATTAGAATTAGATAAAATAAATAGTAAAGATTTAACTTATATGTCTAATGTAAGACAAATTGATTTATTAAAGAAAGCTTTAGATAGTATTAATAATGCAATTAATAATTTAGGTAGTGACATACCAGTTGATATGATAGAAATTGATATTACTAATGCTTGGAATTATCTAGGTGAAATTACGGGTGAAGTGTATCGTGATGAATTAATTGATACTTTATTTAGTAATTTTTGTTTAGGAAAGTAGGGGTACAAATGTATGATGTTATTGTAGTTGGTGGCGGTCATGCTGGTTGTGAAGCCTCAAATATTGCAGCTAAAATGGGTATGAAAACCCATCTTTTAACTATGAATAAAAATAATATTGCTGATATGCCTTGTAATCCTTCAATTGGTGGTACTGCTAAAGGTATTATCGTAAGAGAAGTTGATGCTCTAGGTGGTTTAATGGGCATAGTAGCAGATCTATCACACTTCCAAATAAAAATGCTTAATAATTCGAAAGGTCCTGCCGTAAGAAGTCTAAGAGCCCAAGCTGATAAAAGAGTATATCCCAAAAAAATGTTAGAATTTTTAGAAAAAAATAAAAATTTAACAATTGAAGAAGGATTAGTGGAAAATATTATTGTTGAAGATAACACAGTAAAAGGTGTAGTTTTAGATAATGGTAAAGAGATAAAAAGTAAAGCAGTTATTCTTACAACTGGTACTTATACTAAAGCAAATATCTTAATAGGTTCAGAAAATACTCCAGGTGGTCCACATGGTGAGGGTAGAAGTAACTATTTAAGTGATAATTTAAAAAAATTAGGTTTAAATATTATTAGACTTAAAACAGGAACACCTCAAAGAATTAAGAAAGAATCTATTGACTTTAGTAAAATGCACGAAGAAGTAGGAGATAATACTTACTGGACTTTTAGTCATGATATAAAACCACAATATAAAATAAATGAACAACAAAAGTGTTACTTAGTTTATACTAATGAAAAAACACACGAAATAATTAAAAATCATTTAAAAGAATCAGCTATGTATGGCGGATATGCTACTGGTGTAGGCCCAAGATATTGTCCATCTATTGAGGATAAAATAGTTAGATTTGCGGATAAAGAACGCCATCAATTATTTTTAGAACCGGAAAGTATTTACTATGATGAGTGGTATTTACAAGGTTTTTCGACTAGTATGCCAAGGAATGTTCAAGAAGAAATGGTCCATAGTCTTAAAGGATTAGAAAATGCTGTTATAACTAAATATGCTTATGCTATTGAATATGATGCAATAGATCCATTACAAATAAAAGCTAGTTTAGAAAATAAAATAATATCAGGTTTATTTACGGCTGGCCAAATAAATGGTACTTCTGGTTATGAAGAGGCTGCTGGTCAAGGAATAATGGCTGGTATTAATGCTAGTTTAAAACTACAAAATAAAGATGTTTTAGTTTTAAGAAGAGATGAAGCTTATATTGGGGTTTTAATAGATGATTTAGTAACAAAAGGAATAACAGACCCATATAGGATGCTTACTAGTAGAGCAGAATTTCGCTTAATTTTAAGACATGATAATGCTGATTTAAGATTAAGAGAAATTGCCTATAAAATAGGAACAATTTCTAAAGAACAACATGATAGATTAGAAGAAAAGAAGAAAAATATTCAAAAATTAACTAAAGAATTAGAAAATACTAAATTAGTATTAAATGAAGATGTTAGAAAAATATTTAAGAAAAATAAAATAGATATTCCAAAACAAAATATTACTTATGCAGATGCTTTAAAAAGACCAGAAATAACTATGGAATTTTTAAGTAATTTTCATGAATTTAAATATGATTCAGAAGTGATTTATCAAGTTGAAATTAATTATAAATATGGGGGCTATATTGAAAAAGCTTATAAAGAAGCCGAAAAACTTCAAAAAATTGAAGAAAAACAAATACCTGAAGATATTGATTATCACAAAATAAAAAATTTAGCTAGTGAAGCTAAACAAAAATTAGATAAGATTAGACCTAGAACAATAGCTCAAGCTTCAAGAATAAGTGGGGTAAATCCTGCTGATATGGCTATTTTAGCGGTCTATTTAAAGAAAGAATATAGTAAACATGAATAAAAGTGAATTTGTAGAAGAATTAAAAAAATTAAATATTAATATAACTGATGAAATGTTAAATGAATTAGAAATTTATAAAAATTTCTTGCAAGAATATAATAAACATACTAATTTAACAGCAATAACTAATGATGAAGATATCTATTTAAAACATTTTTATGATTCCCTAACTATAGTAAAAGCAATTGATTTAAATAGAGTAGAAAACTTACTTGATATAGGTACAGGTGCTGGTTTTCCAGGTATGGTTATTAAAATAATATATCCAAATATAAAAGTAACTTTACTCGATTCAAACAATAAAAAGATAAAATTTTTAGAAGAATTGTCTACTAAGCTCAATATAGATGTTGAACTTATTCATAGTAGAGTAGAAGATTATGCTAGAAATAATTTAAATAAATTTGATATTGTTACATCTAGAGCAGTTGCAAATTTACGAGTTCTTACTGAACTATCTATGCCTCTTGTTAAGGTTAATGGATATTTTATTGCTTTAAAAGGTAATATTGAAGAAGAAGTAAAAGAAGCGAAAAACACAATTAATATTTTAAATAGTGAAATAGAAGATATTATTAATTTTGATTTATATCATAATAATGGACAAAGAAATATTATTAAAATCCGAAAAAATAAAGAAAGTACTTTAAAAGATTTGAGACCATATGACAAAATAATGAAAAAGCCATTGCAAAAATTAAATAAATAAGTTAGAATTAAATATAGAATATAGAGGTAAAGGGGTAGATTTGTGTGAATCAAAATATACAAGAAAATTTACAAGTAATAAATGTACCTATTGAAGAGATAATTCCTAATCGTTTTCAACCACGATTAAATTTTGATGAATCAGCCTTAAATGAGTTAGCTTCTTCAATAAAAGAACATGGGATTATTCAACCCCTAATTTTAAGACGTCTTGAAGATAAATATGAAATAATTGCAGGGGAAAGAAGATTTAAAGCTGCTAAAATGGCTGGTTTAATGAGTGTACCTGCCATTATTACAAAAATGGACGATAATAAAAGTGCTGAAGTAGCAATTGTTGAAAATGTTCAAAGAAAAAATTTATCAGCAATTGAAGAAGCGAAATCTTATAAAGCATTATTAGATAAAGGATATTTAACGCAAGAAGAACTTGCTAAAAAAATGGGATTAAGTCAATCAGCTATTTCTAATAAATTAAGATTGTTATCTTTGTCTGAAGCAGTTCAAGATGCTTTAATGGATGGTAAAATATCAGAAAGACACGCTAGAAGTTTATTAAAATTAAATAGTAAAGAAGAACAAGAAAAATGGTTAAAAATTATTATTGATGAAAGATTAACAGTTAAAGATTTAGATAAAAGATTAAAAGATATTATTCAAAAAGAAGAACAAAATGATGAAATACCATTAGTTGCTGATACTCCAGATATCAACGCTATTAAAGAAAATGCAACAGATATAATGAGTGTAATTAATAATGATAATGTTAAAGAGGAATCTAAAGAAGAAAATCAAAAAATTCCTAATAAATTCTTTAATTTTTTAGAGGATGAATCCGTTAATATGAATGTTGGAGAAGATAATAATATACAAAATAATATAAATCCTTTTACAATAACTGATGATAATTCTTCTGTTAAAGAAGTTGAAAAAAACATTTTAGATGGACAACCAAATATAGATTTAAATTCTCCTGTTGTTGATGTAACTAGTGTTGATAAATCTGATGATGAATCAATAAATGAACAAGGAAAGATTAAAGAAATTGCACCAAATATTATTGAAGAATCGCAACAACCTGATGATGAAATAGAAATTCTTGATTTTTTAAGTCCTACTCAAGAATCTAAAATAGAAGAAAAGCCACAAGAAAACGTTTCAATTGAAGAGGCAAAAATAGTTGATTTAACTAAAGCAAATGAATTAATTGATAAATTAGAAGATGACTTAAGAGAAAATAACTACCGTATAAGTATTGTTAAAGAAAACGATATAAAAGAAATGCGTTATACAATTACTATTGATAAGGAATGATAAAAGAGTGAATTTGCTCACTCTTTATTTTTTTCATCTTTTTCTTCTTTAGTAACAATTTGGGCTTTACTAATATTTGGCTCGCTACCTTTTAAATAATAAAACATAATGGCTCTACTTTGATCTTTGGTAACCTCTCCCGTAACAGAATCCAAAATAATACCAACCACATCATTTGGTGTTTCATACCAATTATCTTCTATGCCACTTTGAATCTCTTCCATAGTATCTGCCCATATATTTTTATTAACAGCACTAAAACCTTTAGTAAATTCTCTATTATTATCATATCCAAGCCATACAAGCATTAAATCATCTTTATTATAACCAACAGTCCAGTAATCAGTAGCAGTAGTTCCAGTTTTAATCGCATATTTACGACTTAATTTACTAGCAATAGTAGAGGCTGTTGCAGATGTATAATCTTTAAAAGCCGATGATGTTGTATTTGATAGAAGTTCATTTAGTATATATACATAGTTAGGATTTAATACTAAACTTTTTTTATTTTCTTTAGTATAAATAACATTACCTTCAGGATCTTCTATTTTTCTAATTAAATATAAATCTTTTTTGTAGCCACCGCTAGCTAAAGTAGCGTAACCAGTTGCATAATCAATAATATTTATTTCTCCTGTACCTAAAGCAAGAGAAGGTAGTGGTTGTAATTCTTCTTTTATGCCAACTCTTTTTGCAGTTTCTACTAAAGTATCCGTACCTAAAAATAAATTAGTTTTAACCGCAAAAACATTATCAGAGAAAGCAATAGCAGCAGCCATTGTTATATCTTTATTAGCATATTTATCATTATAGTTAGTAGGTGAATAACTTTGTTTATTACTTATATTGAAAACTGTATATTCACTTTTAAATTTAGATGATGAAACTAAATTATTTTCTAAAGCCGAATAATATAAAAACGATTTCATGGTAGAACCTACTTGTCTTTTAGATTCAGTAGCTCTATTATATTGACTTTTACCATAATCAAGTCCACCAGTTAAAGCTTCAATTTTACCTGTTTCAGGGTCTACTATGACACTTGCAACTTGTAAATCACCGACATCTTGCATATTATTTAAAATGTTTTTCTCTAAACTAGTTTGTTTTGCCATATCTAAGTTAGTATATATTTTTAGTCCACCAGTTTCTAAAATACTTTTACTAATTCCTAAATCTTCTAATTCTTTATAAACTGCATCTTGATAATACATTAGCATTTGTAAGTTATTTTCATCACTTTTACCATAAATAGCAACATTTTCAAAATCTAAATTATCATAAGTGTCTTTGTCAATAAATTCATTATTATATAAAGATTTAGCTACTATTTTAGCTCTACTTATACATTCTTCTTTATTAGAAACTGGATTAAATTTATTTGGACTTTTTGGAATACCTGCTAAAATAATGGCTTCTTCCATAGTTAAATCATTTGCATCTTTATTAAAATAATAGTGACTTGCATTACTTACGCCATAATTACCATTACCATAATTGATTGTATTAAGATAGGCTTCTAATATTTCATCTTTATCATATTGCATTTCCGCAATTGTAGTTAAAAATGCTTCTTCTATTTTTCTTTTCCAAGTTTTACCAAAATCTAAATATAAATTTTTAACTAATTGTTGAGTAATTGTTGATGCCCCTTGCACAATATAACCATTTTGGATGTTAGAAAGCATAGCTTTAGCTATTCTTGGTATATCAAAGCCATGATGTTTATAAAATTTCTTATCTTCAATGGAAATTACCGCATTAATTAATTTTTCATCTATTTCATCTAAACCTACCCAAGATGATGTACTACTACCTTGATAAACTAGATTATCTTTATTGTCATATAAATAGTAAGTCCCATTGTTAGTTATATTTAATTTAGGCGTAATCATCGCATAAATATTAATTCCCACATAAAAAACAATAAAGGCTAAAAAGCCAAATAACATAACTTTTCCCAGTATTTTTACCGCCCGCAATTTAATCACCTAAAATTATTATGTAAAAAAACGAAAAAAATATGTTGAAATTATATATATACTATGTTATATTTTTTAAGACAAAAGAGGTGATTATCATTAAGTTAATAAACTGGTGTTTATTAAACGATAAAAAGATAGTTAAAAACTTCGAGAATGTCGAGTGTGAGTTTAATAATAAAATATTGGAATTTAAAGAAGATGACAATGCTTTAAATAAAATTGATTTGCAAAATGAAAAATATATTAGAGAAACAGATGAATTTACTTTTAAAATTGATTTTAAAGCAAAAGAATGTCATTATAATTTAAAAGAATTAAATAAAAGTTTTTCGATGCCAATAGAAGGTGAAATTACTAAAAATAATAACGAAATAATTTTAAAATATTCTTTAGATGATGAAGAAAAACAAATAATAATACAAATATTATAGTAATATTTATTGATTATTGCATATAATGAGAAAGAAATAGGAGAATGATTATGAATTTAAAAGATATATCAAAAGAAGAATTAGAAACAATGAGTTATGATGAAATAGCTTATTTAGTTTTAGAACAATATGGTAAAAAAATGAAATTATTAGATTTGTTCAAAAGAGTATGTAAAGTTCTAGATTTACCTGAAGAAACAGTTGAAGATAGAATTACTGATTTCTTTGAATTACTATCTATTAACAAAAAATTTGTTTTACTTAAAAACGGTTATTGGGATTTAGCTACTAATCATGTTCAAGATATGGTAGTAGAAGATGAGGAAGACGATGCTGTTAGTGAAGAATTAAATGAAGATGAAGACGATGTTGCTGATATAGAAGATGAAGAAGACGATGATGATATTTTCTATGATAGTAGTATGGATGATGACGATGATGATGAAGATGATTTAAAAGATTTTGTTGTCATTGATGAAGATGAACAAAATCAAGAATAGTCATTAGATTTAAACAAAAATCTTTATTTAACATATAATATTAATAATTAATGTGAGACAGTATTGTTTCGCATTTTTATATAGGAGTTAAAGGTTGAAAATAAAAAGTAAATTTTAAGGCATAACAAAACCCGTCAATGAAGACGTTAAAATAAACAAACAATCGTTCTTTGAAATAGTAAATTGT
>CANQDM010000006.1 GCA_947591505.1 uncultured Bacilli bacterium
CCGTAGCCAAGTGGTAAGGCATCAGACTTTGACTCTGACATTCCGTTGGTTCGAACCCAGCCGGGGCAGCCATTTATTTCGTCTCGTTAGCTCAGTAGGTAGAGCATTCGACTTTTAATCGAAGGGTCTGGAGTTCAAATCTCCAACGAGACACCAAAGTAGTAAATTAATCTCAATAATATGAGATTTTTTTTATTTTATAAATTTAGACCCTTCAATTAAAAAAGTCATCTATAAAAAGATGACAATCCACCAAAGAGCAATTTTTAATTATATTTAAACTTTTTATTCTTCAATTTTGCGAAACATTTAAATATTACTTCCCGTTTAAATTGCTCCTCTATTATAATTATAAGATTTATCACTTGGTTGTTAATACATTATTTAACTGTTTTTACAATTTGTTGACACTATAATTTCATTTGTAAAACATTGTAAAAGTGTGTTAAGATAAATCTAATGAAACTTTTCCAAATGAAAGGTTTTTATATGCAACAAAATTATAATGTAGGAAAATTTCAACTCGATGATCATCAAATGCAACTTCTTTTAAATGATAAAAATTCTATTGTTATTGCCGGTGCCGGCTCCGGTAAAACTTTAACAATAACTGGCAAAGTAAATTATTTATTAGAAAATCAAATTGCTAAACCAGAAGAAATTCTAATCATATCATTTACTAACGCTTCCGTAAATGATATAAAAGCAAAAATTAGTGACAATGTTTACATTTTTACTTTTCATAAACTAGCGATGTTTATTTTAGAAAAATTAAATTACAATTATCAAATTTGTCCTGAAAGCATTCTATACTACACTATTGAAGAAGCAATAAATACATGTAACACTAACGAACAAAAACTAATCAAAAAATTTTTAAATTATAATGCTAGTTTTATCAAATTTTTAAAATCACACGAATTTACTAGTTTTTGCAAATTAATTGCTGCATTCATAAATTTATGGAAAACCAATAATCTTCAATTTAATGATATTCCTTTGAATAAATACACTAAAATAGAAAGAAAAATCCTTTTATTCATATTTCAAATATACCAAAAATACATTATGGAAAAAAGCAGCACACAAAAATTAGATTTTGATGATTTAATTTTAATTGCTACTCAAAATGTTAAAAATGTCAATTTGCCTTTTAAATACATAATAATTGATGAATTTCAAGATACTTCTCTAATAAGGCTTAATTTAATTAAAGAAATATTTAAATATACTAATTCTAAAGTAATTGTCGTTGGTGATGATTGGCAATCTATTTATCGCTTCAGTGGGTGTGATTTAAATTTATTTATCAATTTTCCTGAATTTTTTCCAAATGTAAATACCATAAAGTTATGCAATACTTATCGTAATAGTCAAGAACTAATTAATGTGGCTTCCACTTTTGTTGAGAAAAATCCCAAGCAAATAACAAAAGAATTAGTTTCAACCAAACATTGTGAAATGCCCTTTATTTTTGTGCCATACTCCGATAAAAAGACAACATTTAAAAGATTAATAACCAATCTGATAAATATTAGTAATGATATTATGATTTTAACTAGAAATAACAAAGATATTTATGATTATCTTGATTATGATTTTAAACTTGAAAATAACCTTATAACTTATCAAGATAAAACATTAAAATTTTATACTGTCCATAAATCGAAAGGCTTAGAAGCTGAATATGTTGTTGTTCTTAATTGCAATGATAAAACATTAGGATTTCCTAACAAAATCGAAAATAATCCTTTAATTCAAAAGCTATATAGCAACAATGAAATAAAATTTGCGGAAGAAAGAAGACTTTTCTATGTCGCTATTACTAGATGCAAAGAAAAGACATACCTAATGTATGCCAAAGATAATCCATCACCATTTATTATCGAAATTAAAAAGATTATTAGAAAAACTCTAAAACATATAACTTATTTTAAATAATCTTAATAAACAAATCACCATCTTGCGTAGATAATTCTATTTTATCTTCACTTTCTAATTTAGTTAAGATACTTTTAATAGTTGTACCTACCACATATAATTGCATCATATTTAAATTAATATGATATAAACCTGCCAATTTATTAAGTAAATCTGTATATTTAATACTTGTTTCTATTAAATTTAACACATTATTTTCTATTTCTAACATATTATTGTAATTAGCATCTATTGTACTTTGAATATCACTTTCTATTTCACCATGACTTGGTACATAGTAATTATAACTAGTTGTCTTTAAAAAATTTAAAGTATCTAAAAATTTAGTCACATCAAAAGTATATTGAATTGCATATTTATTTAAAATTTTGCTACTAGTATAAGCATCTCCCACAAAACAAACATTATCACTTGTTACAACACCAATTAAACCTTTAGCATGCCCTTCTAAATTAATAACTTCTATTCCATCAATATCCATATTATCAATATTTTCACAGACACTTGGTTTAGCAAGTAAAAGATGTGTTTGTAAATCTTTTGGGGGAACACTACCATACAATAAAGATGGTTCGAGAATTGGTTCATTAATAAAATAACTTTCGATTAAACTAGCAAAAATACGACAATTATATTTATCTTGTAAATATTTATTACCACCAATATGATCAGCATGACTATGCGTATTTATAATATATTGCAAATGCCAATTATGCTCTTCTAAAATTTTGGCAATAATTTTAGCTGAATCTTTTGAATTGCCTGTATCAATTAAACATACATTATTATTAGTAAGCACATATATTCCCACATTAACTGGGCTTTTTATCACATAAGTTTTTTCACCTAATTTAACTAGTTCATTCATATTTATCACCTAAAATATTATATCACGAAAGGAATTCTATGGAAAAGATTACTTCTCTCTTTACTAATTATTTTCATATTAAAAATATTTATATCATCAATATTATTTATTCACTTCTCTTTTTTCTTATCTTAAAAATTTTTAGATATATTTTTGATTGTATTAATTTAAAATTTAATAAAGATGAAAAAAACTTATATATAACATCAAGAAGAAACAAAACTATCTTAAGAATTATCTACTTCTTTATTATTTTCTTTATTTGGAAAGAAGAAATAAGAGATATTATCACTTTTATTAGTTTTGTATCAGCAGCAATAACTCTTGCCATTAGAGATATCATCTATAATTATTTTTGTGGTATTTATATGAAATTTATCAAACCAATTAAAATTGAAGACCGAATCGAAGTTGGTAACATTATTGGTGATATAATTAATATGCGTTCTCTTTTCTTTGAAATACTAGAAGTAAATCCTAATACTAATCAAAGTACTGGTAAAATTATTTATGTTCCAAATTCCCAAATATTTAGTGAAACAATTAAAAATTATAATACTGCTTTTAAATATATTTGGCATGAACTCGAAATAAATATTGCGATTGATTCTAATGTAGATTTAGCCAAAGAAATAATTTTAAATATTTTAAATTCCAATGAAACAATAAATGAAATTCCGAAAAAAATGCAACGAGAAATCAAAAAATCTCATACCGAATATCGTATTTATTATAATAAACTGACACCCATTGTTTATACCTCTATTAATGATAACAAAATTGTTTTATCAGCTAGATTTTTAATGCATCCGAAAAAAATTAGAATTGTCGAAAGTGAAATATATGAAAAATTAATTAGCGAATTTAAAAAGAATAATATTAATTTTGCTTAAATATTATTCTTTATCTTTATCACTATCTTTGGTTAAGAAATATTTTAATCCTTCTAAACTAAACATTATTAAGCCACCAATTATAAAATAGAATGGACTAAATGTTTTAAAGGTTAAGAACTTAAGGGGAACATCTAAAGTAGTTGGTCCCATTACAATAGAATAAATTGACGCCACCATCATACCAAGAATAGCATATATAGTAGCACTTCTATGTTTATCTAAACATTTACGTAATAATTTAATAAAGTATAAAATACCAACGATTACTCCTAAACCAAAGACAATTAAAATTGGTAAAACTGATAAATTAAAATGCAACAATTCTTTTATTTTACTAATTATGGGAATATAGATACCAAAGATAAGTAAAATAGTTGATCCTGATACACCCGGTAAAACCATCGCAGATATCGCCATCATGGCAGCTAAGAAAACATATAAAATTGTAGCTAAATTAAAGGTATCAATATTAAATGTACCACCAACTACTCTATTTAAATAAGTAATAACGATAACTAAAGTAGCGCCTAAAATACCAAATAAAATATTTTTATATTTACCTTTTAAACTATCTTTTTCATCTTTAATAACAATAGGAATAGCAAAAATAATAAACCCTATAAATAATGAACTCATCTCATAGATATGTTTATCAAACACACTCGCTAAGAATAAAACTGCAATTATAAAACCAACAATCCAGCCAATCGCAAGTTTAAGTAAGTATTTAATCGCTTTCTTCTTTTTCTCCCAATTACCTCTAAATAAATCATCAAGAGATGTGATAAACTTATCATAAAATCCTAAGATAAAGGCTACTGTACCACCAGATACACCTGGAACACTATCAGCAAGAGCCATACAAAAACCATTAATAAAATTAACAATATATTCTTTTATTTTCTTCATATCCTACCTTCTAACTCTTTTTAATTATAGCAAACAAAACTAGTATATACAACAAAAAATGACTAGTATCTAGCCATTCAATTTAAAATATAAATTATCTTGATTGTTGATTTTCATTTTTTGAATCAGGTATTGCTACATAATTGCCAGACTCAGTAATTCCTAATGAATAACCATCAGGTACAACAAAAATTCCATCGTCTTCTCCTAAATTTGACATTTTAGTAGGTATTGATTTATAGTTTCCTTCATCATCCATTGCTAACACATAATCATCTGGAACAACATAAGGAGTGTTTTCATTATCAACTATTTTATAAATTTTTCTATCATTTTTTCTACCATTTATATAATAGTCTAAAACATCAGTAGTACAATGCACAATCCCCGTAATAGCAATAGAAGTTGCTAAAAGCATTGAACCTGCACCTAAAAACATTTTAATATTTTCTTTTTTTATTTTCTTATTTTTTTCTTCTTCAAACATAAAAATTTTCCTTTACATATGACTAATACCTAGCCATTTAATTTATTTAAATCATTTAATATTTCTTTGATAATTTGTAAACCAATAGATTTTTCTTCTGGAGTTTTTGCTTCTTTTAATTTAATCCCCTTACCTACTTTTTCATATAAACCATAAAATACTTTTAATTTTTTATTTTCATCTAAAGTTTTATCAGTATATACAATATAATCTTTATTAGTATCATCATCGTGATAAGTTGCTATTACTTCACAAACTATTTCATTGCCAAATTTATCTTTAGTAGTAAACTCCATTCTTTCCATAAAATCACTTTTTCTATAATTTAATAATACACCTAAAAACTATTTTTTAAAAGTTCTAATAAGAATTGGATCTTCATCAAAATATCGCAAGTCGTATAAATCTACTCTTTCACCACAATATTGATCATTTGTTAAAATTCCCCATTCATTTAAAGAATAACCTTTACCTTTTTCTAATGGTAGTGCAGTCTCATAATATATTTCTGGTTCATCTTTAGTATGTGCCATTCCAACAATTTCATATACATAATTAATAACATGATCATCAGTATAATCTGCTATTGAACTATAATTTCTTTTTATTTCTTCACCTGGTTCATAAAATGCATGAAATCTACTAAATTTATTACGACCATTGTTAATTACATATGCTTGATGTTTCAAACCGAAGATGTCACATAAATGACAATATTCTACTTTATGATCAACGCTTGCTTCATAAGCACCAATCGTAATACCTGCAACAAGTGCAGCAATTCCAGCATATTTAACAATTTTTTTCTTATTAATATTCATTTTTAATCGCTCCTCTTTAATTTAACTTTCCTTATATTCATTCAATATATTGCGAATTTCTTTATAAAATAATGGTAATAATTTAGTAATCAATTCATTATTATCTAACTCAACTAATTCACTATTATCTTCATAACAAAATAAAATATCTTTTAAATTATTTACATTTATTAAATAATAATAATTTATTTCTTCATATAATACTTTACTTGCTACTACATATTTATTAGTACCATCTAGTGTAATTATATCTCTTATATTTATATTCATATAAGTTTCCCCTTTATTATATTATCTACTTCTAGATTGATTTTCTTCTTGGTCTTTTAATTCATCAATTTTTTGTTGTAAATTATATTTTTCAACTATTGCTTCTATTAAATTAGATGTACTTAAAGAAATTGTAATAGAGCCTAAAATGCTAATTATATAATCTTTGACACTTTCAGCTGGCAAATTTAATGATGTTACTAATATTCCAATAGCAAGTGAAGACACGCTAACATATTGTCTAACATTACAATTTTTTTTGTTTTCTTCGTATTTTTCTAATTTTGTTACTTGATGTCTTTTTTCCATTATATTTTCCCCCTTACGAGTTGCTATCTTAGCATATTTTACACTTTTTGTCAACTACTAGACTACTTTTTACTTTTTAAATGCCTAATTTCTTTTTCATATTTAGCAATTAATTCTTTATATTCTTTTAATTCATCTTTAGATATCATTACATAATTTTTATATTTTGTATAATCATCTTCATTATTTTTAAAGCCAATAACTAAAATTAATATGGCAATGATAAAAGTTAAAACACAAGCAATAATTAATAAAGTATTTTTTATTTTTTCCAAATCACTAACATCAGTAATCAAATTTTGATTTAAATAATAATTGATAACATAAACACTACTCAAAAGTACAAATGAACCAATAAATAATCCTATTAAAATAACTATTAAAACTGTACTATTTTTACTACTATCTTTAATTTCATACATATCACTTTTACTACTATTCATATTTCTAGCCCCTTTATATAAATATAGTATATCATAAATGTGGCTACTAGCCTATATATAAAATTAATTTTTTTGGTGAAAATATATTTATAAGTTGGTGGTCTATAATGAAAGAAAATACTTATAATGATGAATATTACTATACTTTAGTTAGAAATAATATAAAAAAATTGCGGAAAGAAAAGAACATAACACAACAAAATTTAGCAGATATGACTGATTTATCAAGAGAATATGTTTGTGATATTGAAAATGAAAAACGTAATAAACACTTTACTATTGCTGTATTAGGTCGTATTGCTGATGCTTTGCAAGTTCCCATAACCGATTTTTTCAAAAAATAAAAATGGCTAAATCAAAATTAGTCATTTTTTTATTTACTTAAATTGATGGTTTCTTGATAATCAAAAGTATTTGTTTCATAGTTATAATTAGCATATTCAGTTATTTCATAACCATCATTATTTTTTTGATAAGATACTTTTGCATCATTATAACCTTGTTCTTTTAATTCCTTAATCATTTCTGGTATTTGATGAGTTTCTATCCCAATTGACATATCTTCTTCATTAGGACCTAATGCATCCATTATTTTAGTTGTTAAACATATTTCTTTTGTATGATCGATATCAACATCATAAATATCTATACCCGAACAACCTACTAAAGTTATGCCAAGTAAAGCCGCCAGTGAATACTTAATTATTTTACCTCTTCTAATATCTTTTGCTGGTATTTCATCATTATACATAAAAAATCCCCTCCTAAATGCTACGAATGCTTGCTATTATAACAAAATTAAAAAATTTGTCAAATTAAAAGACTCTAATACGAGCCTTTTTTCTATAAAATTAATATCCTTTACTTTTATAATATTCGTATAATTCTTTAAAACGATTAAAATGAACAACTTCTCTTTGTCTTAAGAATAAAAGTGGGGCTAAAACATCTTCATCATCAGTTAAATCAATTAAATTCTCATATACTGCTCTTGCCTTTTGTTCAGCAGCCATATCTTCCATTAAATCAGCAAGTGGATCAGCTGTTACGGCAAAATACATTGCACTAAATGGCACACCTGATGCATCTACTGGGTAAATGCCTTTATTATGATCAGCATAATATGAACCAAGACCTGCTTCTTCTAGTTCTTTAACTGTAGCATTTTTAGTAAGTTGGTGTACCATTGTACAGATCATTTCACAATGGCCAAGTTCATTAGAACTTAAAAGGTGTCAATGAAATGAATAAATGCAAATATTTAAAATTAAAGTTTAATCACACTATATATTGTACAAAATTAAATAAAGAAATACAACTAAAGAAATGTACTAATTGTAAACATAAAGAATATAAAGTAGTTAAGAAAGTTAAAATTAAATCTAAAACAAATAATCTATCTAAATTAGAAAGAAATAGATTTAGTATCTTAACTAATGATTTAGATCATTGTATTATATGTGGTTTAAAAAAAGATAATTTACATGAAATATATCAAGGTAGGAATAGACCTAATTCAATGAAATATGGCTTGGTGTTACCATTATGTATATACCATCACAGATTAATACATAGCGATATTAATTTACAAGAACACTATCACAAATTAGGTCAACAAAGGTTTATGGCATATTATCATAAATCTAAAGAAGATTTTAGAAAGATATTTTATAGAAATTATTTATAGCAATAAAAAATAAGGTAGAGATTTGTTCCCTACCTTTTATGCTAATTTCAATAACTTCTTCCAAGTCTTGTTTTTGGCATCTAATACACCATCTACAACACAGCCATTTGCTTTTTGGTATGCTTTAACAGCTGATTTAGTACCACTACCAAATATTCCATCTGCTCCACATTTGCCACAAGAATAACCAAGTGATATTAAGTATGTTTGTAATACTTTAACAACCTTATGCTTACTATTCTTTTTAGTAGATAATGTTACAGTCTTACTTAATGTTTCTTTACCAGCTATGCCATCTACTTTAGCACCACAAGTGCTTTGTACACCTTTTACAAACGTTTTATAAGCACTATCTGTTGGAGTTGGAGTTGGAGTAGGTGTTGGTTTTGGCATATTAAAGTAAGTATAGAAATCTTTAACATTACTTGAACGACCTTTTCGTTCGTCACCTCTATATGTTCCACTAGTCCTACTATCTAAATGTACATAGTTACTATCAATATAGCCTATACCTTTAAAACCAAAATCTTGTGCTAGGCAACATACTTCTTTAGCTGGTATAACTTTACCATTTTTATAGAATCGACAATCCATAGCAGTGCCTTTAGTATGTTGACCGCTACCACTACCACCTACACTTTTACTTTTATCGTGTTCAGGGCATCTGTAACCGCTTGAAATAATAATCTTATCAAATCCATTGGTATTCATAAAATCTTGGACTTTGTTAACATGATCTACATCATATTTTGTCTCGTGATGTTTGCTACATTTACATCTTAATTCACTAATATTTATGTTTTTACTTAATTGAGTCTTATCATTATATTTAAAAGTTTTTATATTACTCATTTTCCATTCACCTTTCCATCATTTAAAAAGTCCGATACAACATCGAACATTTTTTGTAATAACCATCTTAATCCTTTTTCACTTATAAATATTGTAACTATTCTTGGCAAGTAATCATATAAGTTACTTACTACATAATCCATTTTTTGACCCTTTTTAGCAACTTTTTCTGCTTTTATGAATAATTGGTATACTTTACTTCTAAACTTGTGGCATAGCTTTAATACAAGCCAAATAATAAAGAGTATTAATATAACTCCTATTCCAATAATAATTGCTTCTTTCATTATAATTCTCCTTCCTCAAAAATAAAAACAGACTCTTCATCTGCTAACGATAGATTATACTCGGCTTTTTCTAATAATTTATTACAAAAATCTTTTGTGTAACTATCAAATCCTTCTTTAAGATAATCGTCGCAAGTTTCTGTTCTTTGAATTAAAGGAGCATTACTAAAAATTAATGCTTGCAACGATGTTTTTTGCAATTCATTCATTTTTGTATTTTGATTGTTAAACCATATTCCAATTGTTATGCCTACCCCTAAGATTGTAAAAAGCAGTGTCATCCACTGCCAATTTGCTTTTAATAATTCCAATGTTTTTTTCATTTATTCCCTCTTTTCTTTATTTTTCTTTTTTGATACTCAACAACTCTAATCAGTTATAAAAATTATGCCAGATAATGAAATTGCTCCTATAGCTCCCTCTAAACTAAGGCTTATTTCACCACGGTTATTTATGTTTACCCAACAAAATGTATTATTATGATACTCAGTAGTAACACAATATCTATTATAATTTCCTGCCATTGGTCTATAGCCCTCGGGTAAAACAGTTATAATAGTACCAGCACCAGCACTTTTTTCAACTAAACCTTGTAGCCAAACAATTTTACCTACTTTATATGCTTTCGGAACATCAGTTGTGACTACATTTGTATATCCACTACGTAATGATAAATCTACCGAAGTAACTTCACCACCATTATTTAAATCTTCTAACCTTACAACATGATTGCTTTCAGTTGGTGTTTCATTTAATATAATCGGATGTTCAAATGTTTTAGTACCATTTATTGTTTGATCACTATCTAAATCTACACTATTTGAAATTCCTTCTTCTATATTATTTAGTTTTTCTGGTATAATAGGAGTTTTAAAACTCCATTCTTGCTTTTGATAAGCCATATTATTTGTTATTTAGTTTTTTTCTCTATGAATATTATTTTTTCTTTTTTTAAAAATTTAAGCTGTAATTTGTGTTCCAGATGGTAGACTTGCTTGGAATGTATTTCCACTACTCGGTGTAACATTGCCACTTTGTGTTATACAAGTAATTCGAAAGCCACCAAATCTCCGTTCTGAATGTTTTACAAAAATTTCTATTTGCTTTTTATTACCAACTATATTCATAACTCCATAAATAAAGCCGGAAATATTGCCTACTGCACCAACATTCATATGGGTAGCATCGCTATCATTATTATATGAATGTACAAAAACAACTCCACTTTGATTGTTCCATCCAAAAGAATTAACTAAAAAAACTGCATTTGTATCTTCATATTCACCACTAATAACTGTTGCAATTTTTACATACATACTGGCTGTTGCACCACCGGAAATATTGTTTTGATAAGATTGAGCATCTAATTTATTTGTTTTTAAATCTTCAATTGATTGATTAGTTTTTTGTTTATAATTAGTTAGGTCTTCGGTTAAATTTGTTATATTAGTATCATTTTTTTCTATACCTTCTTCAATATGATTTAACGCTTCCGGTGTTATTGGTGTTTTATAATTCCATTCTTTCTTTGTATATGCCATATAATCGACTTATTATTTTGCTCTAAATTCATAGAAAAGCACCTTGTGTATAGAGCAAGTATAATATTATTATGCCTTGCCCCCTTCCACATTTAGGGTGCTGTTACTAAATAACCGCACCCCCCTTCCATTGGTTTTGTAAGTACCCCCCCCGAATTTTTGAGTTTCGGAGTTATTTATCATTTTTCTTGTTTTTTTCATTTTCTTTTTCCTTCCTTTCTTTTTCCTGATAATCTTTGATTTCTTGATTTTCTATTTGAGTTAATTGAGAATATAATTTTTCTAAAATAGTTTTCCAAATAAAAGGAGATAATCTTGATTCATTTATCTCCTTAACTATTTTATCTTCCACTTCTCTAACTCTTAATGATAAAGGTTTATCCATTCTCTACCTTCCTTTCTAGTACCTTTACTCTTTCTAACAATTCTTTTATTGCTTGAGTATTTAGGCTTGACATTGAATAGGTATCTACTCCTATTTCTTTGCCATTTGTATCTATTACTGTAATTTCGCTTGAATAATTATAATTTTTACCAATAACAAAACCTATATGTTTTTTATCATTATCTTTTTCTGATTTTAAGTTATATTTATATAAATCTATTTGCTCTATTATTGATAAAGCATTATCAAATTTTTTAATATTTTTTTTGTATTCTTCTAAAGAGTTATTAACAACTCTATCACATCTAACATCACCTTCATATAATTCAATAGAGCCAGCACCAATTTCAGAACCATCCAAATCATTTATAACATAGATATGATATGTTTCCAATGTACCTCCATTAATATAAGTATTTGCATAAGCTTTATTGCTAAGAAAAGATATTCCAGCATATGATTTTATTTTACCGTCGTTTAAATTAATTTCTAAGCCACTATAATTTTGATCAGTATAATTTGTTGATGTTATAAATCCACTTTTTATCGTCGAGCCAGTTATTGTAGAGCCATTAATTGCAGAGCCAGTAATTGTTCCTGTAAAAGTTCCTTTCGATGCTGTTATTTCTCCTTCATCAGTTAATTGAAAATATTTACTATTAATTGATATTCTGTCTCCGGTTAATCTAATTTTATCTGCACTAGCATTTATTTCACTAACTAGGTTATCTAAATCAACTTTTAATTCAATTTTTGCTGATAATTCTTTTTCTTGTGTATCTAATTTTCCGGTAACTTCGTCTAAAATTGAATTGCTTGTTTGAGTTATTTTAGAATTCAATTCTATTTTCGTTGCAAATTGAGTTGTATATATATTAGCTGCCATTAACCTAACTGAAAGATATGCTGATTCATAACCTAATAAAATTATTTCATAATCGCCATCTGTTAAATTGATAGTTGGATATTCATAATCTCTTGTTTCAGGTAAAGTTAATAATCTTTTTGTTCCATCTACATTGTACTCTACCTTTTTTATTACTTGACAAGTTTGAGTATCATAATCTAGTCTAAACTCATCATAATTATTAACATCATAATAAAGCAAATCATCTGGTAATTCATAATCAATATTCTCATCAGTTTTCTTATTATGAAATCTTAATGTCCTTTGTTTCATAAATAAAGTTTCACTTGGGAACAAATTCTCATGCGGATATAAATAAGAAATGTCTTCTCCTATTGGTCTAATAACAATATTGATAGGTTCACTTGCATTTATATTATTTAATTCAAGATTACCAATTAATGTTGAGTCAGACACTGTGATATCTGCTATATTTTGTATTTTACTATTTAACTCATCTACAGTTTGAGTAACTTGAGATATTTTCTCATTTTGATCATTTACTAAAGTAACTGTACTTTGAACTAATTCATTTATATGATCAACTTGAAGTTTTACCTCACCAATTGATTGTTTTTGACTACCAGCTAATTTATAATTTGTTAATGTAGTATCTTGTGTATTAGCTCCAATAGTTGATTTTATCCTACTATTATTTTCATAATTTAAAATTACACCGGTAAATTCTTCACCATTTCTATCTATAATAGTAATAGTATCGTTTAAATCTAAATAATTGCCATCAACAAAGTCTGTTAATTCAAAAGGTATTATTGATTTGCCAATTATATATTTTGAAACCTCTTCTATCATTTCTTCACGATATAAATCAACATATGGATTATCAAGTATTTTCCAATCTACTTTATTTTCCATATTAGGATCAGGATATACAATATCATCATCTATATCTTCCTTACCTAAAACAACAGTATTAATTATTCCATATTGATTTTCTCTACTTAACTTACCATATCTTTTTCTTTGAATAGTATGCCCAGTTGGAGTTTGTTCTTTTATTTCTAAATTACCATTCCTATTTATAAAAGCAATAGAGCCACCAATTTCGGCTAATCTACTTATTATTTCTCTATTACTAATATTCTCTATAAAATTTGGTCGCTTAAAATTGTAATCAGAAAAATTAAAATTATTATTTTCTAATTTAATGTTTAAATTATCACATATTTCTTGAACAATCTCTAATCCAGTATGTGTAGTAGACCAATCTAATTTACTATTATATTTAGTATCAAAAAATTGAGTTTTATCTTCAATATTTTGAAATGAAATTGTTTTTTGAGATATATTAGTAGTAATTTTATCTGATTGAGGTATAAAAACGCCTTGTGGGATATATTCAATTTCACCATTTATTACTAAACCGCGATAAACAGTTATTTCTTTATTTTCAAAATTTAATGTATTATCTAAATCGTAAATTTCAAAACTACAAGTTTTTGCTGGAAATCCACCAAACATCTTTTCATTTTTATGAGAAATTTTTGGAACTGTCTTTATTACATTTCCCGAATATTCTATTCCTTCTACAACGATTTTACTTTTTGGAGACATAGATGTATTATTTTCAATATAGTTTTTATAATTATCACTTATCTTATACATAAATTATCATCCTATGTCATCTACATCCATTTGAATAAATCTTATTTGAAAAGGTTCAGCGGTCATTTCATCTTCAATTTTCTTTGCTTTTACTGCGTCTCCTACAACATACATTGTTTTTGTAATAAAAGTCATTTCTTTTAAATCATAATAATATAATCTACCACTAGTTTTTTCTAATAGTTTTAAAATTTTTGATATTTGTTCTTTTCCACGATAATTCTTAAAATCATATGATACTTTATTAGTTAATCCTATAACATCTCTATACATTGTCCCGTCATCACTTCTGCCAGCACTTTCACCATCTAATTGGGCATATTCATAACTAATATCATCTGCACTAAAGGTAACATCATCAAATTTGAACTCTGTATCTTTCGCATAAATTCTCCTTTCTAAAAAAGAAAGAGAAATACTATTAAACTAATAATAATATTTCTCCTGCATCTATTTCAGCTTGATTTATTTTTCTTATTATTTTTCTACCATCTTCATATTTAACATTTAAAGTTAATTCTATTTCTTGTTTAGAATTTGCTCCATTAGTATCTTTAATAGCTTTTACTACTTGTTCATACATTTTACTTTCAGGAGTAACAATTTCTCCTTCATGTTTATTATCACCAATAATAGCAAGTTGTGGATCATTAGGTGCTACCCATCCACCACTTTCAAGTCTTGGCAATGATACCTTTGGTATAGCAGAAAATTTGAAATTTTTTACTCCTACTAACTCTAAAATAGCATTTCCCAAAGATGCTAAAGGTTTTATGATTAAATTTAATCCTGAAATTATTATATTAACTAATCCTTCAACTGCGGATATAATTAAGTTTATTACTCCTTTGATGATTCCCCAAATTGCATTCCAAATTCCTGAAAAAACAGAACAAATTCCATCCCATGCTTTGCTCCAATTACCGCTAAAAACTCCTGTTATGAAATCTATAACTCCACCTAATGCTTTTAATATACCGCCAATGACATCACTTATAATTCCAAAAACACCGCCAAAAACATCAGCAATAAATTTTCCAACAGTTGATATAATTGGTTGTAATACTTCTAGCAAAAAATTTATTATAGGCATTATTGCATTAATAATATCTAACACAAAATTAACAACTTTAGCAACAAAATCTCCTATTTCATAAGTTAAATCTTTTAAATGATTATTCCATAAATCAGTTAACATTGTTAAAAATGGAGTTACAATTGGTTCAATGACATTATCCCAAATGCTTTGAAATAAACTAATTATTTTTGTAACAAATTCACCAATATTATCTATTAAAGGTTGACCATGTTCATTCCATAAAGTAACTAAAATTTCACTAAATCCTGCCCATTGTTGTGTAATTAATTGTATAGCTGGATCTATTGCATCAGTCCAAATAGAATTAAATAAATTACTTACATTATCTATAATTGGTTGTCCCCATGTTTGAATACCAGTTGCCATATCATTCCACATTAAAGTAAATAGTTGTGAAATATTATTAAAAGTTGTTCCTACATTTCCTTTTATATTATTCCATGTTGTTGTCATATTGTTCCACAAATCTGTTCCAAGTCTTTCAGCTAAATCTTTTATAAAATCAAATTGTGTTTTTACAAAATTTGCAAAAGCTTGAACTGGAGAAGAATCCCATAATTTTTGTAGTAATTCTTTAAGTTGATCAACTTTTTTTAATACTGCATCATCTATTACATCGTTATCTCCTATAGATGGAATATTTGAACTTGAAAATCCGGCACTTGAACTAGCTCCACTATCACTTCCACTGCTAACATTTTTATTTGTTAAAACATTTATTTCATCTACCGGTGCAAATGCTTTGCTAATCTTTTTTGCAGCATTTGTAGCGTCTTTAGCAGCATTTTCAGCACTTTCTCCAATACCTGCAATGCTAGAACTTCCTTTTGATACAACATCTGGCATTTCTAGTCCAAATGATTTTAAAATAACTTGTATTGAATTAAATAGTTTTGTAATAGCAGTTATAGCACCATTTATTATTGGAATAAATAATTGTGCAATAGGAGTAACTACTTTTCCTATAGCAACTGTCATTTGATTAAAATTAAATTTTAATTGCTGTATTTGTCCTGAAAAAGTTTTAGTATATGCAGCTGCATCTCCAACTTGAAATTTTGTTTCTTGCATTATACCATTATATTCAGCTTCAATTTTTTGAGCTTGAGTCATTGCTGCAGTTGTAGTATTATGAGCTTTTGCCCATTCTTCCCACATTTTAGCAACATTTTTAGTTACACCAGCATTATCTACTAAAATAGAATTTTCATTTTTTAAACCTTCTGTAGCTGATACTACTGCTTCGCCTAAATCATAAGAAGCTTGTCTACCAAATGCTGCACTATCTTTTAATCTGGTTAAAACGTCTTCTATTTGAGATGTATCATATCCTCTAGCCAAAAGATTCTTATATGCGGTTGCAGTTTCTTCTATAGAAACTAACCCATCTTTTGTATATTCTTCAACAAACTTTTGCGCTTGTGAAAAAGAGTTTCCAGTACCTTGGACAATGCTATTTAATCCAGTAAAAGCACTTTGTACTTTGCTTGCACTATCAATGCAGGTTTTAGAAAAATCTATTACCTTTTTTACAGCAAAAGCGCTTGCTATAATTTTAGTTATTTTTCCAAATGTACCAGAAAATGCACTTTCAGTCCCTTTTAATTTTCTATTTATTTGGTTATCATAACTTTTGGAATTTAACTCTAAGTCTACAGAAACCTTACCAGCACTTTCCTTTGCCGCATTAAATCATCTCCTATCCAAACATTTTTGAAAATATTTTTGAAATGTCTTCTTTTTTTAAATATATTTTTTCTCCTTTTCTGTTTTTTCTTTTAAACTCTGCCCAATCAGCACGAATTTTCTTTTCGTTTGCAGTCATTTCTCTAATCCTTTTGGGATTTTTTTCTGACCTTATCATCACTGTATAGCCTAATGGTGTGTCGCTATTTAAATTACTTAATAAATATCTAAATTCTGAACATGAAATATTATCATATTCATTGCAAAGTCTGATTCCATATTGTTGAGCAAAACTAGCTACAATTCTGCCCCAATCATATTTCATATCATAGTATGTTTCTGGGGCAATTAATTTTTTATTGATTTTTCTTTTGCGAGTTTTTGAAGTTCTTTAGGATCTTCACCTGTTATAGCACCCATAATACAATAAGATAAGAAAATAGCATTTTCTACTGGTAAATCCATTTCTTCTATTTCTTTTGCAGCATCTTTACCTAAAGACAATTCATAAATCAAATGAGTTCTTTCCTTTTCAGTTATTTCTGAATTTTTTTGTAATTCTTGAATTTTATCAAATGTTGATTCTCTATTATCAACTGTATACAATTTATCTCCTATTTTTAATTGTGGACAATTATCTCCTGTTAATATTTCCTTTGTTATTCCTGTATCTATAATTCTCATATTATTTTCCTCCTCATATAAAAAATAAGGGTAAAGACCTTATATATCTTTACCCTATGCTCCTTTTGGGGTAAATTTTGGTTTACCCTTACCAGTTAAATCACCGCTTAAAGGGGCAACATCAGTTGCACTACCTAAAAGATCAGTTAAACCAACAACAGCAGTAAATTCTAGTGTTGATTCATCTGGGAATGTAATTCTAAAATCAGCTTCTGCAGATTTTCCTATATTATATCGAAGTCCATCAATATAATCATTACCTTTATCTCCCACAGTTCTTTTACCACTAAAAGAGCCACTTAATGCTTTTGCAGTTAATAAAGCATTTTGCCATCCGCCATCGTTAATTGAATACCAAGTTTCAGTATTATTTTCTACACTAATGCTAACCTCTTCTAAATCAGCGACTGGTGACCATTCTTCTTCACCAGTTTTAACTTCAACTTTACATTCACTTACTGCATATTGACCAGCTGTAAATTTTGTTTCCATAAAAATTATCACCTTTCTTCATAAAAATCTAATTCTATTGAATATTCATAAACATTTTTGTCATCAGTTCCTAAACTAATAGGTTCTAAATAAGTCATCATTGTAAATATTCTCTTTGAATTAATAAAAAAAGTTCTTTCTTCAAAGAACTCATATACTTTTCGTGCCATTTGTTCAGCACTATCTTGATTTTTCGTATATCTTAATAAAATTGTAATTGATTTTATATCAGTACTTCTATTTGCTTTACCGCCTAAAGTACCGATATATGATTGTCCTCTTTGTGAATTATAAAAACAAATAGCTTTTTCTTGGTTATTATCAATTTTTCCTATACTTATAGAATCAGTCCATTTAAACTCTTTTTTGAAATAATCTTTATATTGTTTTAGTGTCATAATTTTCCTTTCAATATTCTTGCAAAAGCTTTAGAAGCCAAATCCTTTTTCTTACCATCTATATATGGTTGAAACCACATACCACCAGCATTAGCATTATGACCTTTTTGAAAATTATATTCTGGATGAAAGTATAATCTTCTAGCATAAGGAGTATCTGATACAATACTTACTTTACCACTATTTTTTTTACTATCATCTACAAATGTACTTCTATTTTGTAAAGCACCCGAATCACGAGGCATAGTTTTACTTTTTTTTAAATCAAGCATAATCTCTTTTGAAGTATCAACTAATGCTTCAGCACATATTTTTTGCATATATTTAAGATGGTTAGGATTAACTTTTGCTTTTACTTTCATTACATTACCTCAAATTCAGTATGATGAACTGTTCCATTAGGATTTCTAGGTCTATATCCGGCATATATCTCATAACTACATCCATTTATAGAAATAACACCATCACTAACTGATTTTAATGATGGTGCTATATCTCCTTTGACAATAACTTTTCCAAGTAAAGTGATTTGTTTTCCTTCTGAATCTATTATTCTTTTTGCTTTTTCACTCCAAATACATTTACCACTACTATTAAATGAAGAAATAGGCTCTCCTTCTTCAGAAATGCCTTTTTCATTTAGTATAATGGAATAATCAGTAGTTAAAAGCCAATCAGGAAAATCTAAAACTTTAACTTTTCTAGCCATTATATCTCCATGTTCTTTGAGTTAAACCGGTTTGAACTATTGCATCATATGCTAATTCACTCATACATTCTAATTCAGCTTGTGTTTTAGAATTATTATCCTTTGTTTGAACATTAACAGATATATCTAAAACACTATATGAAGAAATATCACTATTATCTTCATTATTATAGCCATTATCAAAAATATAATCCGCTTGATAACATATGCTTTCTCTTACCTTTTCTTGTTGAAATTCAGTAAGGTTTTCAAACCCTATTCCTACAATCCTATTAAAAGTTATACGATTAATCTTATTTTGAGCTAGTTTAAGATTCTTTTCAATTTCTTTTTCAGGTATTTTACCTTTAAAAGTTTCTTGATAGTATTCTTTACTAACATAAAGTGTCATAAGACCACCTCTCTTTATTGAAGTGGCTTTTCTTCTTCCACTTCTTTATTTTCTCTTTTTGGCTTTGGCTGTTTTTCAATTACTTCCTTATATTCAGGATTATTTCTTAATCTTTCAACATAATAAAGTAAATGTTCTTCTACAACTTTACCAGTTTTTTTATTCTTGAACTTTGGCATTTTAAATACCTCCTATTCAGTCTTTAATTCTAATTGGCTTAAATTAAGTGTCCTAGTTTCTTTACCTTCACTTGTTATTTCAATTGTATTATCCTTGTTATGAACTTGGAATACAATTAAACCATCTTTTTCATCAACAGCAATAGGTTTCTTTAATTTAGCACCAGTACCTTTAAGTTCACACTTAATTGTTCCTTTAGCTTGTCCTTTCGCTTCTTCAAAGTATAAAGGTATAAAGTTACCACTATTATCTGTTTTAGAAAATTCAGCCCAGTTTTCTATGTATTTTAATGAGCCAGTAACATTATCATCTTCTATATTAAGATTTTCACATAAATCTTGAACTGTCCTTTCACCAAGATTTAATGAAGTTTCACCACTAGGAATACTTACTTTTATTTTGCCCTCTTCGGGCGCACTAGGGTGTATTCTCTTCCACTAAAAATTGAATACCATCATGTTTCTTATCATAGATAAACATATCTTCAAATGATTCTTCATAGTAAACATACTTACCTTGTGATAAAGCACTTGGTGATTCTAATTGTGCAAATTCATAAGAAATAACTGGAATAATTGCACTTGGATGTACTAATAGCATCTTTACATTTTTAGCATCTTCTTTAACTGCATATCCATCATCTGATTTAAAATCAAATGCAGTTTTCATTAATGCAGTAGGTACACTGATTACTTCTACTTCATCAATTCTTGATACTGTACGACCTAGAACTTTGTTACCACTAGTTCTTACTACATCTTTTGCAGTATCAATCATTGTTTTAGTAAATGTATCACAGTATAATATTCTACCATTTGCTGGAACTCTTGCCTCATCCATTTTGTCCATTAAAGTATCAAAGTATGTTAATACATTTTCAACTGTTACAGTGCCTTTAGCAAGTGCTGTTATTGCTTCTTTTGCATTTTTTAATGCATAAAGAGCATCAATTGCTTCGGCATCCATTTCTGGGAATTTTTGCTCTTCATTCATAACTTTAGTTATGTTAGCAATAGATGCAACATGATTTGTTTCATCTATATCTCTTGGGTGTACTAATGTATCCCAAATTCTATGTCTTTTTAGAGTTTTAGTTTCCCAATTATTATCGAAATTTCTACCAAAAGTTCCGATACTATCGCGGTTTCCATCCTTTCTACCCTTTACAGTTAAATTTGGTAATTCTACGGTATTACTATTTAAGAATTTTACATTTGGCTTAACTGCAGACCATAAAGCACCAAAGTATAGTGTATAAGGATAAGCTTGTGCTAATTCTTGACTATATTCTTTGGCATAATTTAATTTTGCCATATTTTTTCACTCTCTCTTTCTTTATTCATGTTTTCTTACCCCAGTGAAACCAAAATTAAATAAACTTCCACTAGGTTGAGTACTATTAGATGTATCAGCACCTATTTGCACTCCTTCTGTTCCTTTTTCTTTTTCTTGCTTTAAACCCGGAACATCAGTTAAAACTTTGCTTAAAGCAGTTTTTACCTTTTCTCCATCAATTGAGCCTTTTTCATCAGTAACACTACTAAAATCAGCCAATTTAATTAAGTAAGGTACTGTTTTGGTATCAACTCCAAGTTCTAATGCTTGTAATAAAGCTTCATGTTCAATATTTTGCTTTAAAATCACAGCATCTTTATCTTTAAGTTGATTTTGTAGATTTTCATTGTCTACTTTTTGTTGCTTGCTATCTTGTTCTCTTTTTGTTTTGAAACTTTGGATCGCAGTATTCATTTCATCTTCACTTAATCCTTGTTTTTGAAAATAAGATTTCAAAATAGCATCCTCATTTCTTTGATTACGACTATCAATCATTCCTTGAATTTTGTCATAATCTATAGGTTGAGTTCCTGTATTTTGTGGTACTACATTTTGACCAGTTGTAGCTACTGGAGTTTCTGTTTGATTATTTTCCATAATCCTTTCCCTTTCCTTTTTAAAGACTTGATTGTCTATTCCAAAGCTTTTAATGTCATCACGTTTTGGACATAATAAAACTCGATATTTCTATCGAGCTAACAATTGTCATTAATAGTCATTATTAACGACACTAGGACTCCTTCTACACTTGGTAGATGAGTTATAGTGCTATTTTATAAGCACTATCTAGTAAATTTCTTTTTAATTTACTAGATACTACTTAAAAAGTAGTAATTGGAGAATATTTCCATTTAAACCCATATGCTGTTTTACATTTTCCTGTACAGCAAATGCGAATAGAAGATGCTTTAAAATTAGTATTATTTTCTATTTCTTTAGCATTAAACCACTTTCTTATAAAATTGCCGTATAAATCATATTGAATAATATTATATTTTGTATGATTTATACTTTCTCGTAGTTGTTTTGTGCCATAATTCATATTTTCTTTAAATGTTACCCATTCGAGATTGTTAGCATTGTTATTTGCTTTATTTTCATCTTTATGGTTCACTTGCTTTTTATTAAACGGATTATCAACAAAAGCCTCTGCAACTAATCTATGGACATATATAGTTTTTTGTATACCATTCTTAGATAGTCCAACTTTTTTATACTCTGTCATAACCGGTTTTAACATTTTTCTTTTTGATTTTACCCTTCCTTTATTACTAACCTTATATAAACCTTCATAACCTTTAACATCTTTCCAAATTTCTTTCATAATCGCACCTCCCAAATAAATGCAAAAAGAGAGCAATTTGGGTACTCTCTTTTATTGCTTTTCTTTAATGCCTAAAGTTGAAAAAAAGCATAATAAAAGCACTCTATTTATTCTTGAGTGCTTTATTAATAACATTAATTATTTTTCTATTTTCTAATCTTATCTTTTGAAGTTCTGTTCCAATATTAGATAAGCAACATAAAATCAAAAACAAAACCGTTACTAAAATCATTCCTATTGCTATCATATTTCCTCCTCATTAAAATCATCTAATGGTGGATTTCCATTAATCATTAAAACATTTTGCAATAAATTAATTTCAACTTTAAATATTTTTGCTATATGTTTTTCTATTTCTTCATCTTTTAATAAATTATTATACATTTTATTTCTATATTCTTCTAATTTTTTACTTTCTAATTCTTCAAATTCATCAATAGTATTTACTGACATTATTTCTTCTTTTGATATCATTTTTCTATTATCTCCTTTATAAACTTATATAATTCTATATCTTTTTGTTTTAATATATCTGCATTTTGAAAATAATATTTAACACCCTCTGATAAATATTCTAATGCATAATCTATATTTACTTTACCAGATAGTTTAAAATTTCTAAAACCCATATATATCCTAGTTTGATAACTACTTACAAATTCAGAACTATCTTTTAATATCCAATAATCTTTTTTTCTCGATAGTTTGAAATCACTTTTTGTATAATTCTTGAATTTGTTTGTAATAATTCTATTATATTGCTTTTTTTCTTCTTTTGAAAGAGAAATAAATAACTTATGACCTAATTCATGAATTAATGACCATTCATCTGCTTTGTTGTTTAAATATATTTTATTCTCAGTAACAGAAAAATGACTTGGTCCATTGTTAATTCTTGATATTGTTACACCAGCTGTCCTTTTTTGAAATTCTTCAGTTGTAATTTCTCTAACAGAATTAGCAATATCAATTGTATGTCTTTCTCTTATATAAAAATTTTCTTTTGAATTATATAATTTGATGTTTTCCGGTGCTATTGAACCTAAGGACAATCTATCATATTTTTTTATATTTCTATCTATATAATTCATTCTTTCATTAATATAATCTAAATCTGCTTGATATTCTTCTTCTGTTTCCTTTTCTATACCTTCAAGTTCCGGATAATAAGTATCTACACTATCTCTACAATTTGGATGAAGAAATCCTTGTTTCATTGCTTCACTCAATAACATATATTTGCCATCTTCTTTAGTACCACCACTATATACATCATCAATAAATACTCTGCCTTCCCATTTTTTACACAAAGGGCAAGCTTGACCTCCAGTTGTAGCTTGTACTAAAACTCTACCTATTGATTTTCTAAAATCTCCTTCGCCCATTAACTGCGCTCTTAAATTAGCTGTTCTAACTGCCATTTGAGAATAACTTGCAATGTTTACTCTTTTACCACCTTTATATTGAATACAATTTAAACCACCTGCTAAAAAATCTTTATTAGATTCATCAATAGCAAGTTCAGCTAATTTTAAATCAGTTAACTCCTTTGTAGCCATTTTAGATGCTTGTTGTTCAGTAAAAACACCATTTCCTACAAAAAAAGCACTTTTATGAATGACTTGTCTATATTGATCATTAATCATTCGTAAAGCACTTGTATTTGCGGTTTTTAAATCATTATTTACAACTTTTATTAATGAATTAACCTTTCTATCATTTGTTTTAAAGAAACTTTTATTCATTAATTTACTAGGCTTTAGTTTTTCACCCAATGTTTTATTATATTGCTTTATAGCATTTATAGAACCTTGTTTTACTTCTTCTTGGATATGTTTAGCAACTTCTTTATTAATACCACTAGTATATTCACCAATTATCGATTTATTTTGTCTTCTATATCTAGACAATTCTTTTAATTTTTCTGCTTGCCATTGAGTATATTTAAAACCAACTTTGTCTTCTTCTGTTAGGTGTCTTTTTAAATTTCTTTTCATAGAACTTATGAGTTCTTTTTCCATTTGCTCATATAGTTCTTTTATTTTGTAATCATTCATAGGCTACCATCTATTCATTTGTATTTTCTTGAGTTTTTTCTATTTCTTCTATATTAGTTAAATCTAAATCTTGATTTATACTAGGCTCATCCATTTCAGTAATGCCTTGTTCTTCTTTTAATCTCAATATTTCTTCTTCTATCCATTCATTATCTTTGCTATCGCCATAAAGTTCTTTAACTGATGTTTCAATACTCATTATTCCACCATTTTTAGCTTTAGTAATAGTATCTATTTGGCTATCAAATGAAGGACTATCATATTCGCCAAAATTAACATTAATTTCTATATCTTCACTAGGTTTATTCCCTTGTATTTGTTCATAGAATTTTAAAACACCATTTATAACTTTAGGTATAAATACATTTAAAGCTTCAATTATACTTTGCCTTGTATATAATGTTGTTTTTTCCATTTGTCTTTCATAAGCACTATTTGGATCTTGTATCTTTTTAGTATCAATTCCTAAAGTACTTGGGCTTATTAATCCTTGTAAGCATAAATCTAAATATGTAACATAAGATTGATAATACTTATCACTAGGAATATCTGGTTGAGTAACTTTAATTTCACTTCTACCTTCTTGAGACATATCTGATTCAGTTAATACATATTGATTATCAAATGCATTAGGTGGCATTATTTCTCCAGTATCTCTATCTTTAGGAACTAGTTTTTCAGGTATATATTTAACTGCTTTGCCGAGTCTTATTGCTTCTACCCATTGGCTTAATATTTCATCTAAACTATCAAAAGCATCATATTTACCATCTAATTTACTAGCGCCTCTACCAGGAAATTTATTATTGTCATCAACTTTAAATAATTCAGCCCACATAGTATTTTTATCAAATGATAAATTTTTTAAATTGCTTAAACCATCTATTGTATTTAATGAGACTAAATTGTTACCATCAAATAATTCATATTTTACATATCCCCAACCACGGTGTTCTTTTAATAAATATTTTTTATTGTCTTTTTCATAATAGCATTTAAAAATAATTTCATATATTCTTCCCCTTTTGTATATAACATCAACCATATTTCCAGGAAACCATTCAATGATTGGTAATTCACTTATTTCTTTATCATATGAATATCTTATAGCACCATCGCCTAAACATATTGTTTCACTTAATAATTTATGTAATAGTTTATCAAAATCATTTTCTTTAGCAATTTTTTTCCATTCATCAATTTTTGCTATATTATTACTTTCAACACCATTATAATTATCTATAACAATATCAGTTAATTTATCTATAATCTTTTTTGGCAAACCGCTATGAATCTTTTTTATTTCTAAACCACTTGTAGGAACACTACCCCAAAAAGTTGTTTCTTTATTTTCTAATTGTGAATAGAATTCTTGTAATTCAGAAGACTCACCTATATACCATATTTTGTTTTTAGCAAAATATATTTGTAAATCTTCTGTTCTATTAACAATTATTGTTTTTGGCGAATTATCTCTAATTTCTAACCACGATTGCATCCTATTTTTTACTGCATCCATAATTTTTCCCATCCTTTCATCTCCTATCTCTATTAAATCTATCTTCATATCTTACTGAATTATCTTCCGTTGAATTAATCTTTATACCTATTTTATCTATATATGGTATCCAACCATATTGACTTGCATTTATTGTATGATCATTAGCATCTTCTGGAGTATTATCTTTATCTTCTTGCCAACTATAAATTTCTAGTTCAGTAATATGATTTATACAACTATCGACAATAAAATAATGTCCAGTATGTAACCAACCTAACTGTAAATTTATTCTGTCTATTATTTGAATTGATTTATAAGCATTATTAAAAATATAAATACAAGGATGTGTCCTTTTATATTTATTTAATTCAGTAATAGTTGCTTGATCTGCACTATCAATAAATACATTTCTTGCAAGTCCCCACTCTTTTTGGTTTCTATCTAAAAATGCTATAAAATTTATTACAGTATCACTTGGTGCAATAGGATTGTTCAAATCTCTGTTGTTATATACTCTTTCATCTAATATAACTACTTCTCTGTTATCAGTTATTCCCATAAATATCATTGATATTGTATCAGGGCTTTTTTGAGAATATGCTGTATCTAGTCCAGCACTAAAGTAAGCATATTTCTTTTGTTTTGCTTCTTCCTTAGTAATAACATGTTTACTTCTATCAAAATTACTGAATACTAAACCTGTTGATTTGCCTCGTAATCCTAATATTTTATTCTTATATAGTTTTGTTCCTGTTGGAACACTTTCTATAATTTGTTGCTTTTTTTCTTTTGTTAAACTTAAATTATTATCAAATGAAAAATACCACCATGTCCAATCTGCAACTTGTGGTAAATTTAATTGCTTTAACAACTCACTTGGTGCATCATTCTTATATTTATCTATAGGTCTTGATTTATTAACATATTGTGTATAGCATTCTTTGTTAGGATCATCTGGATTAAGAGTACATAATTTATAATCGGCTCTCATAAAGACTTCTCTAACAAAGTCCATATCGGCTATATTAAACTCATCTATAAATAAACCAAAATATTGACCACCTAAGGCTTTTTTCCATCTTGCTTTATCATCATAACCTAAAATATAAATTATTCTTTTACCTTTATCAGTGTGATATATGATATGTGGCATTCTAATTTTACCAGCACCTTGTGGATTATATTCTATTAATCCGCCTTCTTCATAATCTCCAAATGCTTCCATTAATCCATTATCAGCATTTATTATATTTTTTTCTATTGTTCCTAAATCTAATCCTGCTATAATGCTTGGTTTACCACTTGTATCATCAGCAACTAAAAACATAAATTTAGGAGTAGCTACAGTTGTTTTTCCTGCGGAAGTTGTTCCTTCAAGGAATTCAGCGCTACATTTATGATTAAGAAAATCAATATATTTTTCACTTAACGGAAATACTTCTTCATTCACTCTTACCACCTAACTGCTTATTGATAGATGATAATATCTTTGTTGCTTTAGGATTATCAATTTGAACTTTTGAAGTATATTCTCCATCCATTTTGTTTAATATGTCTAGAGCTTTTATTTTTTCTAAAATATAAGCTTCTTTATCATTGTATTTTATTTTGCCATTAATAACATCAGTTAACCATTTTTTTCTTTCTATCGCACTCATAACAGCTTCATCTTCTGTTTTTTTTATTAATTCTTCGTACCTTGTCCTTATCTTGTCCTCTTTAAACAAATTAGATGCTTTACTATCTATTGTTTCATTTTTCATTTTAGAAGCATTATAAGAATTTTTATATGCTTCTCTTTGAGACATACCTTTTATTATATTTTGTACGAACTTTTCTTGCTTTGGAGTAAGCATATATATCATCTCACTTTCTAAAATATTATAAGTAATTGTTAAATTGGTTGCAGGAGTAGGATTCGAACCTACGACACCTAGCTTACGACACTAGTTAGCTGACCACTGCTATATCCTGCCATTTATTTTTTTCTTTTTCTACTTATTCCTTTCATTAATGATCTAACAATATATGGTTCATCATAATTTAACAGGTAATTATGTCTTACTACTAAAATCACATTATATATTTCAGAATCTATGTTATCTATTGTGTTATACATTTCTTCTTCACTATAAGTTGTTTTTATTAGTTCCATACCTTTTGCTCTATTATTGCCATATATTCTATAATTCATTAATTGCCTTTCTTTGGTTGCCTTGAGAGGACTCGAACCTCTAGAATGTACGGTTCAAAGCCGTATGTGTTACCGTTTCACCACAAGGCAATATAAAAAGAACATATCTCTATGTTCCCTTCTCCCCATTGGTAGTATCTCTTAATAGATACTGTACTGATATTAATTAATCTGTTTCCTAGATAGATGATATACTAGGTTTATCCTCTTTTCAGTTAATTCTTCTTGCTTAGCAAGAGTATTAAGAATTGATAACTTTCTTAAATATTTTCCTTTTCGAGCCAAGTCATCTATAACATTTCATTAATACCAATACACTATCAATTAAGATAGTGTATTAATCAAGCACGATGCTTTTATAAGCACCTATACTAATAATATATCTAAATTGCCTGGACACATTTTGGAATCTCTTTTACTAATGCTCGTCAACACTAAACCATCTAGCAACCTACTGGTAAGTAGTTAAAGTTTCATATACCTCTATATTACTTTTTATATATTACTAGTATAGCAACCTATAAAAGATT